>JAYSPJ010000021.1:0-19257 GCA_043722155.1 Bradyrhizobium sp. | reverse complement strand
CTGCTGGATGCGGCAAACGGCCTGTCGTCGCAATCCAGCCAGCTGCAATCCGAGGTCGACAGCTTCCTCGGCTCGCTGCACGTCGCCTGATGACGAACGCTCCCTGGTCCCGCGCATGCGGACGAGGGAGCGTCCTTCAGATCTTCTGATTATATTCGCCGACTTCGGGATGGGTGCGCAGCACCGAATCCATCGCCTCGAACATGTCGCGCATCCGCTGCTCGCTAACCGGGCTCTCGACCACCACCACCAGTTCCGGCTTGTTGGACGAGGCCCGCACCAGACCCCAGCTGCCGTCCTCGACCGTGACGCGCACGCCGTTGACGGTGACGAGATCGCGGATCTTTTGCCCGGCCACCTTCTCGCTCTGCTTCTGCATCGCCTCGAAATGCTTCACCACGCTGTCGACGATGCCGTATTTGGCTTCATCCGGGCAATGCGGCGACATGGTCGGCGACGACCAGGTCTTCGGCAGCGCGTTTTTCAAGTCCGCCATCGACTTGCCGGGCGCCCGATCGAGCATCTCGCAGATCGCAATCGCCGAGATCAGGCCGTCGTCATAGCCGCGGCCGAGCGGCGCGTTGAAGAAGAAGTGTCCGGATTTCTCGAAGCCGGCCAGCGCCCCCAGTTCGTGGGTGCGGCGCTTCATGTAGGAGTGGCCGGTCTTCCAGTAGGTGACTTTCGCGCCCTGCCTTTGCAGCACCGGATCCGTCACAAAGAGTCCGGTCGATTTGACGTCGACCACGAACTGCGCATTCGCCGTGACCGCCGACATGTCCCGCGCCAGCATGACGCCGACCTTGTCGGCGAAGATTTCCTCGCCGGTATTGTCGACCACGCCGCAGCGGTCGCCGTCGCCATCAAAACCGAGGCCGACATCGGCCTTGTGCTCAAGCACCGCATCGCGGATCGCGTGCAGCATTTCCATGTCTTCGGGATTGGGATTGTATTTCGGGAAGGTGTGATCGAGCTCGGTGTCGAGCGGCACCACCTCGCAGCCGATCGCCTGCATCACCTGCGGCGCAAACGCGCCCGCGGTGCCGTTGCCGCAGGCGACCACGACTTTCAGCTTGCGCTTCAGCTTCGGGCGCCCGGTGAGGTCGGCGATGTAGCGCGCCGGAAAATTCTCGTGAAACTGGTAGGAGCCGCCGACCTCGTTGCTGAATTCGGCGTTGAGCACGATCTCCTTCAGCCGTGTCATCTCGTCCGGCCCGAAGGTCAGCGGCCGGTTGGCGCCCATCTTGACGCCGGTCCAGCCATTGTCGTTATGCGACGCCGTTACCATCGCAACGCAGGGTACGTCGAGGTCGAATTGCGCGAAATACGCCATCGGCGTCATGCACAAGCCGATGTCATGAACCTTGCAGCCGGAGGCCAACAACCCCGAAATCAGCGCGTATTTGATCGAGGCCGAATAGCCGCGGAAATCGTGTCCGGTGACGACTTCCTGTTTGGCGCCGAGTTCCGAGATCAGCGCGCCCAGCCCCATGCCCAGCGCCTGAATGCCCATCAGGTTGATTTCCTTGCCGAACAGCCAGCGCGCGTCGTATTCGCGAAAGCCGGTCGCCTTCACCATCGGCTCGGACTCATAGGCATAGGTATTCGGAACCAGCGCGGGTTTCGGCTTGGGAAACATTCAGGCCTCGTCGTGAAACGCAAAAAAGGGGGCACCGCAGCCATAGCGAATGCACGGGCGGAGCGGAAGGCGGGAGGGCGATTTGTAGCGATTAAATAAGGCGGATTGGCAGCGAAGGCTGTCTATTGCTCAAGCACCAGCCTGCCGTTGGCGTATTCAAACCGCTTCAGCTTCGACAGGAACGACAGGCCGAGCAGATTTTCGGACAATGCTTCGTCCGGCAGCACCATGGCGTCGACGTCGCGCACCACGATGCCGCCGAGTTCGACCATGGCGAGCCGCGTGCGCGCGGCCTTGATGGTGCCGTTGGCGGTCGAGACGGTCGCGTTGTAGTCGCTGCGGTTGGGACGGAATCCGAATCGCGCCGCGGACTTCTCGTTCAGGGCCACCACCGACGCGCCGGTATCGACCATGAAGCCGATACGCTGGCCATCGATCCGGCCTTCGGTCTGGAAGTGGCCGCGGGCGTCGCGCGGAATGCTGAGGCTGCGCCCGCCGGTCTGCGCCGGGATTTCGACGGCGGCTTTCGGGGACACGCCGTTGGCGAGCGCCGGAGACGCCGTCATCTTGTCCGCCAGCTGCGCCATGAGGGTGCCGAGGCCGACGAACAACGCAGCCAAAATCATTATGTTACGCATCACGCCACACTCGCTGAAAGACCCGCAATCTCACCACATCCGTGCCCAAGCCGCGACTAACGGCGGCGGCGGAGGCTGTCATTTTGGCGAAAAGGATGAGTGAAGGGTTAACGGGGGACAAAGTCGTCTCTCCTGCTTCTGGAGGTCGCGCTGCGCGCCACAATAATCGCCGTCATGCCCGCGAAGGCGGGCATCCAGTACGCCGCGCTTTCGCAGATCTATCACTGACGCCTCAGAATACTGGATCACCCGCCTTCGCGGGTAATGACGGATCGAACCTGCCCCTTACGTCCCCCGCGGCTTCACCCGCCTTGTCGGCACGGCACTGGCGGGATCCTCGGGCCAGGGATGCCGGGGATAGCGTCCGCGCAGGTCGGAACGCACGGCTGCATAGCTGCCGCGCCAAAACCCCGGCAGGTCGCGCGTCACCTGCACCGGGCGGTGCGCCGGCGACAATAATTCCAGCACCAGCGGCACCGCGCCCTTCGCGATCGACGGATGGGTGTTGAGCCCGAACAACTCCTGGAGTCTTACGGCAATCGTCGGCCCCTGCTCGGCCTCGTAATCGATCGCCAGCTGGGTGCCGGTCGGCGCCTCGAAATGGGTCGGCGCTTCGCGCTCCAGCCGCGCGCGCAATTCCCAGGGCAACAGCGCCATCAGCTCATCCGACAGATCGCCCGCCGAAACATCCTTCAGCGCCGTCTTGTCGTAAAGCGCCGGCACCAGCCACGCCTCGCGCTGCGCCGCGAGTGCGTCATCGGACAGATCGGGCCAGGAATGCTGTGACGTGTCTCCTTCGGCCTTGCGCAGGAACATCACGCGGTCGCGCCATTGTTTCAGAGGTTTCGACCATGGCAGCCGATCGAGGCCGGCGGCGACCAGTCCGTCGGCCAAAATCCGCGCGGTTTCCGCCGAAGGCTGCAGCGCCATCGGCGTCTCCGACAGTGTGATCGCATGCAAGGTTTTCCTGCGCCGCGCCCGCAGCGCCATCGCGCCGCGATCGAACGAAATCTCGTCCGCGGATTCAATCTGGTCGGCGAAGCGCAGCTCGATGTCGACCTGGAGAATCGGCGCCGCCAGCAGGATACGCCCGTTCGCGGCCGTGCCGGTCAGTTCGGCGACCGCGATATAGGGCGCGCGCGCCAGCGCGGAGGTCTGGTCGACCGCGGCGCCGCGCCCATTGGCGAGGACAAAACTGCCATTGCCGCGGTTGCGCGCGACGCGGTCGGGAAAGGCGAAGGCGAGCATCACGCCGGTCGCAGGCGAAGTGTCCTCGGCGGGCGCGCCCTCCGTGGCCGCCACCTGCGACGCCCAGCGCTGGGCGAGAGAGCGCGCACTGGAGGCGCGTTGCGAACGGTCGCGGCGGAACTGATCGAGTCTGAAATCGAGATCGACGCTGTCGCCGCCGAGGCCGCGCTCGGTCAGCACGGCGGCGATGTCGGCGGCTTGCTCGCCCGCGCCGAGACGATGCGAATCCACGATCATCCGCGCCAGCCGCGGCGGCAGCGCCAGCGCCCGCAGGCTCTTGCCTTCCGCGGTGATCCGGCCGTCGCCGTCGAGCGCGCCGAGTTCGCCGAGCAGGCTTCGCGCCTCCTTCAGCGCCGGCGCCGGCGGCGGGTCGAGAAACGCCAGCGAGCGGGGATCGCTGACGCCCCATTGCGCGAGGTCGAGCACCAGCGATGACAGGTCGGCGGAAAGCATTTCGGGCTGGGTGTAGGCCGCGAGCGACGCCGTCTGCGGCTCGTCCCACAGCCGGTAACAGACGCCGGGCTCGGTGCGTCCGGCGCGGCCGCGGCGCTGGTCGACCGCGGCGCGCGAGGCGCGCACGGTCTCCAACCGCGTGAGGCCAATGTCGGGTTCGTAGCGCGGCACCCGCGCCACGCCGGAATCGACCACGATGCGGACGCCCTCGATGGTCAGCGAGGTCTCCGCGATCGAGGTCGCCAGCACCACCTTGCGGCATCCTTTTGGGGCCGGCGCAATGGCGCGATCCTGCACGGCGGCGTCGAGCGCGCCAAACAGCGGCACGATCTCGATTCCGGCGTCGTGAATCCGCTCGCCGAGAAAATTCTGGGTGCGGTGAATTTCCGCCGCGCCCGGCAGAAACGCCAGCACCGAACCGGGGTCGGCGCGCAGCGCCATCGCGATCGCATCCGCCATCTGCCGCTCCAGCGGCGCATCCGCCTTGCGGCCGAGATAGCGGGTTTCGACCGGAAAGGCGCGGCCTTCGCTGGATATGACCGGCGCGTCGCCGAGCAACCTTGCCACCCGCGCGCCATCCAGCGTCGCCGACATCACGAGAATGCGCAGATCCTCGCGCAAGCCGACCTGCGCGTCGCGCGCCAGCGCCAGACCGAGGTCGGCATCGAGCGAGCGCTCGTGGAATTCGTCGAACAGCACCGCGGCGACGCCGGACAATTCCGGATCGTCGAGAATCTGCCGCGAAAAAATGCCTTCGGTGACGACTTCGATCTTTGTCGCGCGCGAGACTTTGGAGCCGAAGCGGACGCGGTAGCCGATGGTTTCGCCGGCGCGCTCGCCCAGCGTCTTCGCCATGCGCTCGGCGCTGGCGCGGGCCGCGATCCGGCGCGGCTCCAGCATGATGATCTTCTTGCCCTGCAGCCACGGCGCCTCGAGCAGCGCCAGCGGCACCCGCGTGGTCTTGCCGGCGCCGGGAGGGGCTACCAGCACCGCCACATTGTTGTCCGCGAGCGCGCGGGACAACTGGTCCAGCACGGCGTCGATCGGGAGCGGGGTGTCGAAGCTGCGGGGCAAAGTCTCTGATCCGTCATCACCCGCGAAGGCGGGCGATCCAGTAAACGCCGGCGTTACTGATCGCGAGGACTGGAAGTACTGGATACCCCGCCTGCACGGGGTATGACAGCAACTCCGGCATCACTCGCGCGGCTCGGACGGGCGCCCGACGCTCTCATAGGTAAACCCGAGCGCCGCCATGTCCTCGGGGCGATAGATGTTGCGAAGGTCGACCACGACCGGCTGCGCCATTTCCTGCTTCAGCCGCGCCAGATCGAGGGTGCGGTACTGCACCCACTCGGTCACCACCACCATGGCGTCGGCGCCGCGCACGCAGGCATAGGGATCGTCGCAATATTCGATGTCAGGCAATTCGCGCCGCGCCTGCTCCATGCCGACCGGGTCGTGCGCGCGCACCTTGGCGCCCATGTCGAGCAGCCCGGTCACCAGCGGGATCGAGGGCGCCTCGCGCATGTCGTCGGTATCGGGCTTGAAGGTGAGGCCGAGCACGGCGACGGTCTTGCCGCGCAGGCTGCCGCCGGCCGCGTTCGACACCTTGCGTGCCATCGCGCGCTTGCGGTTGTCATTGACCGCCAGCACCGCCTCGACGATCCGCAGGTGTACGTCATGATCGAGCGCGATCTTGACCAGCGCGCGGGTGTCCTTCGGAAAGCAGGAGCCGCCGAAACCGGGGCCGGCGTGCAGGAATTTCGAGCCGATGCGATTATCGAGGCCAATGCCGCGCGCGACTTCCTGCACATCGGCGCCGACTTTTTCGGCGAGATCGGCGATCTCGTTGATGAAGGTGATCTTGGTGGCGAGAAAGGCATTGGCGGCGTATTTGATCAGCTCCGCGGTGCGCCGCGCCGTGAACATCAGCGGCGCCTGACTGAGCGACAGCGGACGATAGACATCGCCCAGCACCTTGCGCGCGCGTTCGTCCGAGGTGCCGATCACGATGCGGTCGGGAAACTTGAAGTCGCGGATCGCGGCGCCCTCGCGCAGGAATTCCGGGTTGGACGCCACCACCACGTCGGCCGATGGATTGGTCTCATGAATCAGCCGCTCGACCTCGTCGCCGGTGCCGACCGGCACGGTCGATTTGGTGACGACCACGGTGAAGCCGGCAAGCGCTGCCGCGATCTCGCGCGCCGCGGTATGGACATAGGTCAGGTCGGCGTGGCCGTCGCCGCGCCGCGACGGCGTGCCGACCGCGATGAACACCGCGTCGGCCGCGGCGACCGGTGCCGCCAGATCGGTGGTGAAATCCAGCCGGCCGGCTTTCACATTGGAGGCGACCAGCGCATCGAGGCCGGGCTCGAAAATCGGGATCTCGCCGCGGCGCAGGCTGGCGATCTTGTCGGCATCCTTGTCGACGCAGGTGACCTGGTGACCGAAATCAGCAAAACAGGCGCCGGACACCAGTCCCACATAGCCGGTGCCGATCATCGCAATGCGCATGAAATATCCAAATCGTCATGGTTAACGAAAGCGCAAAAGCGCGAAGCGCGCCGTCACGCCAGGGCTTTCGCCCGCGTCTTAGAGCATTTTCCGATGACAAGGAAAACCCGCCCTGGCGCATCACATCTGCGGGAAACCGGCACATTCTTTGAACGGAATAAGGCAATCGAAACCTACTGGTCAGAAGATGCCGCCAATTCGCGCCGAAAAGGGACACCGATGACACCAAACGGCACATCCGACGCGCCCGCGCGTTCCAGCGCCCCGGGGCGGCCGGCGCTTTCAGCGCCTGTTCGTATCGACTGGGTCGACTACGCCAAGGGCATCTGCATCGTCATGGTGGTGATGATGCATTCGGTGCTGGGGGTCGAGGCGGCCGCGGGCCAGACCGGCTTCATGCACGTCCTGGTCGCCTTCGCAAAACCGTTCCGGATGCCGGATTTCTTCCTGATCTCCGGGCTGTTCCTCGCGGTCGTGATCGACCGCGACTGGCGCACCTATCTCGACCGCAAGGTAGTGCACTTCGTCTATTTCTACCTGCTGTGGGTGACCATCCAGTTCGGCTTCAAGGCGCCCTCCTTTGCCGCCCAGACCGGCTGGGCCCACGTCGGTTTGCTGTATCTTCAATCCTTCATCGAGCCGTTCGGCACGTTGTGGTTCATCTACCTGCTGCCGATATTCTTCGTCGTCACCAAGGCGACCCGCCAAATGCCGGCGCTGGCGATCCTGGCCGTGGCGGCGCTCCTGGAAATGGCGCACATTTCAACCGGCTGGACCGTGATCGACGAGTTTGCCGCGCGCTTTGTCTATTTCTATGCCGGCTACTGGTTCGCGGACTGCGTGTTCGCGTGGTCGGACCGTGCCCGGGCGCGTCCCACCTGGGCGCTTGCGGGCCTGGCACTCTGGGCGCTGGTCAACGGCGGTCTGGTCGAACTCGGTTACAGCGAATGGCCGCTGGTCTCGCTGGCGCTTGGACTCGCCGGCGCGCTTGCCATCGTCACCATGGGCACGCTGCTGGCGCAAATGCAGTGGCTGACTTTCCTGCGCAGCTGCGGCGAACATTCCATCGTCATCTATCTCGCGTTCTTCCTGCCGATGGCGGCGACGCGGACGCTGCTGCTGAAGGCCGGTTTCATGGACATCGGCACCATCTCGCTGATCGTGACCATCGCCGGCATCGCCGGTGCGCTGGCGATCTGGCGCATCGCGCTTCTGGCCGGCGCCAGTTTCCTGTTCGAGCGTCCGGCTGCGTTCTGGATCGTAGCAAAGAAGACGCCGCCGACGCTGCAGGCGGCGGAGTAGATTTCACCCCATCGTCGTCCCTGCGAAAGCAGGGACACATAGCTACCGCTGTTTGTGGCTGTATTCGGACGTTGCTCCAGCGCCGCAAAATCGAACCGCCGGTGGCTATGGGTCCCGGCTCGCGCTTCGCTTGGCCGGGACGACGGCATTTTTCTGCTCACGCCCCCTCGATCTTTACGCCATCCTTCAACTGCGCCAGCTTGCCACGAAATGCATCCGCGTCGCCGAAATCCGCAAAGCCCGTGTAGTGCGGGTGCGGTCCGAGCACACGGCGGGCGTGCTTGATCGGGCACCAGTAGACTTCGGTGCGCGCCGCCACCTCGCGCACGAACCCGATCGCACCATTGGCGTAGGAGCAATAGGCGCAATTGATCTTCTCGATGATGTTAAGATAGGCGAGATGGTGGCGGTCGAACACCAGGTAGTCGCGGCGACGCACCTTTGGAATCTTGTAGATCGGAAAGCAGATCGCCTGGTAGGCCATGACCCAGAGGTCGACCAGCGCGATCGGAATCAACAGCGAATAGACCACCGGCGCGCTCAGGATCATCAGCGGATTGGCGTCGATGAGATAGCGCGTCGCCCGCGTCCTGAGCGCGCGGTGGATCCGCAGCACTTCCTTCTCGAACACGATCCGGCGGCTTTCGAGATGGAAGCGCAGTTCTTCCCGCCGTTTCGCCAGTTCGGCCTCGATTTCGGCCTGAACTTCCCGCAGCTTCCCCATTAATTCGTCGAGTTGCGCGGTCATGATTGATCCTTCCGGTCGTCCCCGGCCCGCAAGGGTTCATGGAACGGACGCCGACGCAACCGATTCAGGGGAACGGCTGTCGCGAAAAATCCCGGCACATCGCGGGTTGGAAGGCTGTCAATCGCCGCAAAAATCCCTAAGTTGCGGCCATGCCGAAAACATCCGAAAAAGCCGCCGCGAAACCCGTTGCCGTCAGGGCCCAGGCCAAAATTCCGGGCAAGGGCGACCATGTCTTTCTGGTCGACGGCTCCTCCTACATCTTCCGCGCCTACCACGCGCTGCCGCCGCTGAACCGCAAATCCGACGGCCTGCAGGTCAATGCCGTGCTCGGCTTCTGCAACATGCTGTGGAAGCTGTTGCGCGACATGCCGCCGGATAACCGGCCGACCCATCTGGCCATCATCTTCGACAAGTCCGAGATCACCTTCCGCAACAAGCTCTATCCCGACTACAAGGCGCACCGGCCGCCGGCGCCGGACGACCTGATCCCGCAATTTGCCTTGATCCGCGAGGCGGTGCGGGCGTTCGACCTGCCCTGCCTCGAGCAGGGCGGCTTCGAGGCCGACGACCTGATCGCCACTTACGCGCGCGAGGCTGGCGAGCGCGGCGCCACCGCCACCATCGTCTCCTCCGACAAGGACCTGATGCAGCTCGTCACCGACAAGGTGACCATGTACGACACCATGAAGGATCGCCGCATCGGCATTGCCGAAGTGATCGAGAAGTTCGGCGTGCCGCCGGAGAAGGTGGTCGAGGTGCAGGCGCTGGCCGGCGATTCCACCGATAACGTGCCGGGCGTCCCCGGTATCGGCATCAAGACGGCCGCGCAGCTGATCGTCGAATATGGCGACCTGGAAACACTGCTCAAGCGCGCCGGCGAGATCAAGCAGCCGAAGCGGCGCGAGGCGCTGCTCGAGAATGCCGAGAAGGCGCGGATTTCGCGACAGCTGGTGCTGCTCGATGACAAGGTCAAGCTCGACGTGCCGCTCGACGAACTCGCGGTGCACGAGCCGGATGCGCGCAAGCTGATCGCGTTCCTGAAGGCGATGGAATTTTCCACCCTGACCCGCCGCGTCGCCGACTATTCGCAGATCGACCCGTCGGACGTCGAAGCGGACGACAAGAACAGCAGCGGCGAGAGCGGCAAATCAGCGGGTTCGTCGCCACCTCCGCCACGCGCGGCCGGCGGCGACCTGTTCGGACATCAGGACGCCCCCGCCCAGTCCGCTCCCGCAAGCGGGAAAGCCGGCGCGCCCGGCGTCGGCAGAGGCCAGGGCAGGCCGGAACAATCCAACGTCATCCTTACGCCCCAGGCGCTTGCCGCCGCGCGCGCCGAAGCCGCGCGGAAGACGCCGGTGGACCGCACCAAGTACATGACCATCCGCAGCCTCGAAGAGCTCAACGGCTGGATCGCGCGGGTGCACGATACCGGCCACTTTGCGATCGAGGCCAAGGCAACCTCGATCGACCCGATGCAGGCCGAGATGTGCGGCATCGCGCTGGCGCTGGCGCCGAACGACGCCTGCTATATCCCGCTCGCTCACAAGCAGTCCGGCGACGGCTCCGGCCTGTTCGCCGCGGGTCTCGCGCCCGACCAGATCAAGGCGGCCGACGCGATCGAGGCGCTGCGGCCGCTGCTGGAATCCGCAGGGATTCTCAAGATCGGCTTCAACATCAAGTTCAATGCCGTGATGCTGGCGCAGCATGGCATTACCCTGCGCAATCACGACGACGCGCAGCTGATGTCCTATGCGCTCGACGCCGGCCGCAATTCGCATGCGCTCGATGCGCTGGCCGAAAGCCGGCTCGGCCACGCCGTCATCAGCCATGGCGAGCTGACCGGCAGCGGCAAGGCCAAGCTGACTTTCGATCAGGTCGCGATCGACCGGGCGACCGCCTATTCGGCCGAGGATGCCGACGTGATCCTGAGGCTGTGGAGCGTGCTCAAGCCGCGCCTGGTCGCCGAACGCATGACCACGGTCTATGAGACGCTGGAACGGCCGCTGATCTCGGTGCTGGCGCGGATGGAACGGCGCGGCATCTCGATCGACCGCCAGGTGCTGTCGAGGCTGTCGGCCGATTTCGCCCAGACCGCCGCGCGGGTCGAGGCGGAGATCCAGGAGATCGCGGGCGAACCGGTCAATGTCGGCAGCCCCAAGCAGATCGGCGATATCCTGTTCGGCAAGATGGGCCTTCCCGGCGGCACCAGGACCAAGACCGGGGCGTGGTCGACGACGGCGCAAGTGCTCGACGATCTCGCCGAGCAGGGCCACGACCTTCCCAAGAAGATTCTCGGGTGGCGGCAGGTTTCAAAACTGAAATCGACCTACACCGACGCGCTGCCGACCTACGTGCATCCGCAGACCCACCGCGTCCACACCACTTCCGCGCGGGCGGCGACCACGACGGGGCGGCTCTCATCCAACGAGCCGAACCTGCAGAACATCCCGGTTCGCACCGAGGACGGCCGCAAGATCCGCCGCGCCTTCATTGCCGCCCCGGGCCACAAACTGGTGTCGGCGGATTATTCGCAGATCGAGCTGCGGCTATTGGCGGAAATCGCCGACATTGCCGTACTGAAGCAGGCGTTCCGCGACGGGCTCGATATTCACGCCATGACCGCGTCGGAAATGTTCGGCGTTCCCATCAAGGACATGCCGAGCGAGGTTCGCCGCCGCGCGAAGGCGATCAATTTCGGTATCATCTATGGCATCTCGGCGTTCGGTCTCGCCAACCAGCTCGGCATCGCCCGCGAGGAAGCCTCCGCCTACATCAAGAAGTACTTCGAGCGGTTTCCGGGCATCCGCGCCTACATGGACGCGACACGGGATTTCTGCCGGGCGCATGGCTATGTCGAGACCCTGTTCGGCCGGAAGTGCCACTATCCCGACATCAAGGCTTCCAACGCCTCGATCCGCTCCTTCAACGAGCGCGCCGCGATCAACGCGCGGCTGCAGGGCACCGCCGCCGACATCATCCGCCGCGCCATGGTGCGGATGGAAGACGCGCTCGCCGAGAAGAAGCTCTCCGCACAAATGCTGCTGCAGGTGCACGACGAACTGATCTTCGAAGTGCCCGACGACGAGGTCGCCGCGACCCTGCCGGTGGTGCAGCACACCATGCAGGACGCGCCCTTCCCGGCGGTGCTGCTGTCGGTGCCGCTGCATGTCGATGCGCGGGCGGCGAACAACTGGGACGAGGCGCATTGATCGTTTGCTGTCAGTAGGTGCGCTTGGCGAGAGCGAAGAACGTTCTCAATCCAGCTTCGCTTCCATGCCGCGCTTGGTCGCGGGCCGCGCCATCAGCGCGTTGTACCAGCGTTCGACATGGGGGAAATCTGACAATTCCACCTTGTGGCGCGGGTGCCGCCATGCCCAACCCAGAATGGCAAAGTCGGCGACCGACAGCGCATCCGCGACGAATTCGCGGGTCTCGAGGCGGCGATCCAGCACGCCATAGAGCCTGCGCGTTTCCGCCATGTAGCGCTTCAGGCCATAGGCGCGATCGGCCTCGTTCTCCAGCGCGATGAAATGATGCACCTGGCCCGGCATCGGCCCAAAACCGCCCATCTGCCACATCAGCCATTCATAGACCGGAATCCGCTCGATCAGGGGGACGGGCAGGAATTTTCCGGACTTTTCGCCGAGATAGAGCAGGATGGCGCCGGATTCGAACACACTGACGCGCTTGCCGCCCGGGCCGTCGGGATCGACGATCGCGGGGATCTTGTTGTTGGGGCTGATGGCGAGGAACTCCGGCGCCATCTGCTCGCCCTTGCTGATGTTGACGGGGAAAACCTTGTAAGGCAGCCCCATCTCCTCCAGCGCGACTGATATCTTGCGGCCGTTCGGCGTGTTCCAAGTGTACAGTTCGATGGTCATTTTTTTGGTTTCCCCCGCAAAGCGGGCTATCCAGTACCCCGGAACCTCCCGATGTTACAACCGCCGTCGCCGCCGGTACCGATGGTGACACTATGCGCTGTTGACGGGGCAGCCCCGGCTCTGGAATGTGCCCGCGTCCGCCGATAGATTGCGCCGGCCCAGCCCTTTCGAGAACCATGCCTTGTCCAAATCAGCTTCCCGTGCCCGCCTCGCCGAGATCATTCGCAAGCGCTCGTTCGGCCGCGGCGAAATCACCCTGGCCTCGGGCCGCAAGAGCGATTTCTACTTCAATCTCAAGCCGACCATGCTGGATCCCGAAGGCGCCACGCTGCTGGCGGAACTGACCTTCGAGGCGCTGAAGGACGATAATCTCGATTATGTCGGCGGGCTGGAAATGGGCGCGGTGCCGCTGGCCGGCGCCATCGCGCAGCTGTCCTGGATCAAGGGCCACCCGATCGCGGCGTTCTTCGTGCGCAAGAAGCCGAAGGAGCACGGCGCCCGGCTTGCGGTCGAGGGACTGGCCAAGGGCGAAAGCCTGCGGGGCAAGCGCATGGTGATCGTCGAGGACGTCACCACCACCGGCGGCTCGGCGCTGAAGGCGGTCGAGGCGGTGCGCGATGCCGGCGCCGAGATCGCGCTGGTCTTCACCATGGTCGACCGCGAGGAAGGTGCCGCCGAAACCTTCGCGCAGGCCGGCCTGGCGTTCCGCTCGCTCTACAAGGCGGGCGAATTCTTGAAGGGGTGAGTTCTCATCCTCGCGAGTATTTCTTCACCTCGCCCCGCAAGCGGGGCGAGGTGAAGAAAGAAGCATTTTCTTTCGGCGAAACGTTCCCCGGTCACCGCTCGTTTACCATCCCGCTCTAATGTGAAGCCGTGCTGAGGTGTTGACCGCCGCGGCCGGTTCTGTTGCGTCGGGTGGAGTGTGCGTTGCGTACAGAGTTGACTGATCAGCGCATGCGGCGCCGCATGATGCTCGTTGCCGCCGCGGTGCTCGCCGGCTCAGTTGCCGTGACGCCGCGCGTCGCGTCCGCCGAAGGCCTGTTCGACTTCCTGTTCGGCGGCGCCCCGAAACAGCAGCAGCGCCAGGCCTCGCCACAGGCGAATTTCTTCGCCGATCCGTTCGGCCTCAACCCGCAGCCCGCGCCGCAGCCGCGCCAGATGGCGTCGGGCTCCGGACCGGCATTTTGCGTGCGCAGCTGCGACGGCAAGTATTTTCCGCTGATGCGCGGCAATGCCTCGCCGGTTCAGATGTGCCAGGCGTTCTGCCCGGCCAGCGTCACCAAGGTTTTCTTCGGCAGCACCATCGACGGCGCGTCCTCGGCATCAGGCGAGCGCTATGCCGACAGCGAGAACGCCTTCGCCTATCGCAAGGCGCTGCGCGCCGACTGCACCTGCAACGGCCGCGATCCCGCCGGCCTCGCCCCGGTCGATCTGACGCTCGATAGTTCGCTGCGGTCAGGCGACGTGATCGCCACCACCAGCGGGCTGGTGGCCTATACCGGTGTGCGGGTCGGCGCCGGCCAGAGCGCCGAATTCACCCCGGTTGCTTCTTATCCGGGCCTCACCGCCGATGTCCGCGCGCGGCTCGGCGAGATGAAGGTGGCGCCGGTGAACACCGAAATGGTCGCCAATACCGCGCCGCTGCCGGAAGCCAGCCGCGATGTCGCGCTGCCCGCGACGTCGATGCCGAAGACGGTTCCGACACGAGAGAAGCGCGCGGAAGTGAATTAGGCGGCGCGCGAAATCCCTCATGGTGAGGAGCGCACTTCTTGGCGCGCGTCTCGAACCATCTAGCACGCTATCTAATTCATTCTTTGAGACGGCACTGGCGCGCCTCCTCAGAATGCGGGCTGAAAACGGATCACCGCCCGACGATGACGCCGATCACGTTCGGCGCCGACAGATATTTCTCTTCGATCTCGGCGCGGGCCGCGGCCCGGTTCTCCGGCGTCAGCAGGCCGCGCTTTTCGGCCAGGATCATCCAGCAATAGCCCCACCAGTCGGTCAGCATGCCCTGGTCGTCGACGAGGTCGTAACCCTGCTCGGCGGCGAAGATCCGGGCATGGGCTTCGTCCAGCGTATCGAGAAAGGCGTGGTCCGCGCCGGAAAACAGCGCGTCGCTGAAATCGTCCGTGGTGTAGCCCCACACCGACATGCAGACCGCGTTGAACTCGCGGTCGATCTGGTCGTCATCGACGATCCTGCGGCGCGAGGCCTGATGCAGCCGCGACAGCGAGCGGGCGAAGTCGGCGATGCGGGTGAGTGCGAATTGATCGAAGGCAATGGTGGACATGTAGTCCTCGAAATCCCGGATAGGCGCTAGATATTGTATCGGCGGGGCGCCGAATCACAATGATATATCAAAGGCTTGCTAAAGTGTTCTTAATTTGTTCCGGCTTCGACCCTAGGTGGTGGATTTGGGAGCAGGTCATATTGCAAAGCCCCGGGAACAAGTTGGGGCCCTCATTTCTTATGTAAGTGGGGCATGGCGGCATTGGACCCATGCACCGCAGGGAGATCGCTGTGGAGCAGTTCATTCATCTGCAAAATCTTGAGCATTATCGCAGGCTGCTGGCTGCCCCGGATCAAAAGAACGATGCAAGGCGGCAGACGATCTTGAAGTTGCTGGCGGATGAGATCTCGAAGGATCCGCCTCCGCCAGTGCGGGTGTAAGGCCGACTCAGTTGGCGGCCTCTTTCATTTCGGCTCACATCGCCGACAGCAGCTTGTCGCCGCAATCATTGGCGTAGAATTTTCCGCCGCACTGCCGGCGGATCGCGGCGCAGCGGGCGGCCGGCGGGACATTCTTCGCGACGCTGAAGGAGCATCTCGGGCCGTCGGCGCTCTTGCCGGCCTTGCCGGCGGCGAAGGCCGCGCTGGTGGCGCTGATGCAGACCACCAAAAGCGCCGCAGCGGCGATTTCGATCATCAATCTCATGGCGGTTCTCCCCTCAGCTGTCGCGGTATCTCGCCTTTCGAAGCTGATGCTAACACCAAAGCGAGCCGGCGCGGAGACCACGAAATCGGCCCGGTCCTTGCATAAAATCATGCCAGCACAGTGCACAACGGGGCTCCCGGCGGTTTCGATCGCAGTGCAAGGCGCGTATCATTTCGTCAGGGACTCAAAGCATCAGGGATTTGCGATTTGCCCAATCAAACTTTCCCAGGGAATTTTCCCGCGCCGGGCCAGCCCATCGACGAGCTGGCGCTGGCCGATATCAAGGGCGCGATCCTCGCCAAGCTCAGGCTGGCGGTCGGCAAGGACGCCGGCATGGCGACCCAGCGCGACTGGTACAAGGCGGCGGCGCTGGCGCTGCGCGACCGCATCGTGCACCGCTGGCTGATCACGGAAAAGCAGAGCTACGACGAGGGGCGCAAGCGGGTCTACTATCTCAGCCTGGAATTCCTGATCGGCCGGCTGTTCACCGACGCCCTGAACAATATGGGGCTGTTGCCGGTGTTCGAGACGGCGCTCGGCGATCTCGGCGTCGGACTTTCGGATTTGCGCAAATGCGAGCCGGATGCGGCGCTCGGCAATGGCGGCCTTGGGCGGCTGGCGGCGTGCTTCATGGAGAGCATGGCGACGCTGGCGATCCCCGCCATCGGCTATGGCATCCGTTACGATTTCGGCCTGTTCCGCCAGATCATCACCAACGGCTGGCAGCAGGAGTATCCGGATGAATGGCTCGGCTTCGGCAACCCGTGGGAATTCCAGCGGCCGGAGGTGGTCTATCACGTGCATTTCGGCGGCGGCGTCGAGCACGTCGAGGTCAAGGGCCGCGACCGCGCGATCTGGCACCCGGCGGAAACCGTGAAGGCGGTGGCCTACGACACCCCGATCGTGGGCTGGCGCGGCCAGCACGTCAACGCGCTGCGGCTGTGGTCGGCGCGCTCGCCCGATCCGCTCAATCTCGACGTCTTCAACACCGGCGACTATCTCGGCGCCAGCGCCGAGGAGGCACGCGCGGAATCGATCTGCAAGTTCCTCTATCCGAATGACGAGAGCCCGGCGGGCCGCGAGCTGCGGCTGCGCCAGGAATACTTCTTCGTCTCGGCCTCGCTGCAGGACCTGGTCAAACGCCATCTGGTGTCCGACGGGCAATTGCGCGGACTGGCATCGAAGGCCGCGGTGCAGCTCAACGACACCCATCCCAGCCTCGCCGTCGCCGAGCTGATGCGGATTCTGGTCGATCTGCACAATTTCCGCTGGGACGAGGCCTGGAAGATCACGGTGGCGACGCTGTCCTACACCAACCACACGCTGCTGCCCGAGGCGCTGGAGACCTGGCCGGTCGAACTGTTCGAGCGGCTGCTGCCGCGCCATCTCGAAATCATCTACCGCATCAATGTCAGCCATCTGGCGCTGGCGGAAACTCGCTGTCCCGGCGACGACGATTTCAAGGCCTCGGTCTCGCTGATCGACGAGAGGTCCGGCCGCAGGGTGCGGATGGGACAGTTGGCGTTCGTCGGATCGCACCGCATCAACGGCGTCTCGGCGATGCATTCGGACCTGATGAAGGAGACCGTGTTCCACGATCTCAATCATATCTATCCGACGCGCATCACCAACAAGACCAACGGCATCACCTTCCGTCGCTGGCTGATGCTGGCCAACCCGAAGCTGACCGACCTCTTGCGCGAGGCCTGCGGCGAGGCCGTGCTCGACGACCCCTCCCAGCTCTCGCTGCTCGAAGCCCGCGCCAGCGACGGCGCGTTCCAGCAGCAATTCCGCGCCGTCAAAACCCACAACAAGATGGCGCTGGCGCGGCTGATCGGCGAGCGCCTCAACGTCAAGGTCGACCCGTCAGCGCTGTTCGACGTCCAGATCAAGCGCATCCACGAATACAAGCGGCAACTGCTCAACATCCTCGAGGCGGTGGCGCTGTACCACGCCATCAAGGACGATCCGCAACGCGACTGGGTACCGCGGGTAAAAATCTTCGCCGGCAAGGCGGCGGCGAGCTATCGCTACGCCAAGCTGATCATCAAGCTGATCAACGACGTCGCCGAGGTCGTCAACAACGACCCCGCGATCGGCGGACGGCTCAAGATCGTGTTCCTGGCCGATTACAATGTCAGCCTCGCCGAGGTGATCATCCCCGCCGCCGATCTGTCCGAACAGATTTCGACCGCGGGCATGGAAGCCTCCGGCACCGGCAACATGAAACTGGCGCTGAACGGCGCCCTGACCATCGGCACGCTCGACGGCGCCAACATCGAAATCCGCGATCACGTCGGTGCGGAAAACATCGCGATCTTCGGCATGGAGGCGATGGACGTGGTGGTGCGGCGCAAGCAGGGGCTGGATGCGACCGACGTGATCAGGCGGTCGCCGCAGCTTTCGCGCGCCATCGCAGCGATCGGGTGCGGCGAATTTTCGCCGGATGATCCCGACCGGTTCGAGTCGATCGCGCACGCGCTGCGCCATCTCGACCACTATATGGTCAGCGCCGATTTCGACGGCTATTACGAGGCCCAGCGCGGCATCGACGCGCGCTGGCAGGTAGTCCCGGCCTGGACGAGGGCCTCTATCCTCAACGTGGCGCGGATGCCGTGGTTCTCGTCCGACCGCACCATCCGTGAATATGCCGAGGAGATCTGGACCGTGCCGGTGCGACCGGCGCCGCAGCCGGCGTTTCAGGAGCCGGAAGCACAACGCGGCGGGACCCGCTAATTTCGTCGAGCGGAAATCCACTACCTCCGGCGTCATTGAATTGACCCGGGATAGCCTCGATACTGCGCGTGAGTAGGTCGTTGCGAGCGCCGCGACACTCTCATGCCGTCGTTCCGGGGCGATGCGAAGCACCGAACCCGGAATCTCGAGATTCCCCGGTGCGCAATTGCGCACCTGAGGTCTGGTGCTAACGCACCATCCCGGAATGACAGGCGATACACCGATTGCTCTTCGAGGATTCTGATGCTGACCAAGGCCCCACACCTGTTCGACGACGCCACCCGCGTGACCGCCGGCGACAGCCGCTGGCAGGGCCGCACCAGCGACGATTACTGGGCCTTTGTCGGCCCGTTCGGCGGCGCCACCGCCGCCACCGTCCTGCGGGCGCTGATCGATCATCCGGAGCGGGCCGGCACCCCGCTCGCCCTCACCGTCAATTATTGCGCGCCGATTGCCGCTGGCACCTTCGATCTCGACCTTCGCCTGGTCAAGGCCAACCGGTCGTCGCAGCATTGGTGCGTCGAGCTGACGCAAGATGGCGGCGAGGTCGCGACGCTGGCGACGGCGGTGTTCGCCGAACGCCGCCCGTCATGGTCGCACCAGCCGGCGCCTTTTCCGCAAGCAAGACCATTCGAACAGCTCCGCCCCTATCCCAAGATCGCGGCCACCTGGGCCAATCAATATGATTTTCGCTTTGTCGAGGGCCATCCGGATTTCAGTGGAAGGGTGCTCCAGGCCGAGCCTGCGAGCGCGTATTCCAGGCTTTGGATCGGCGACCGCGTTCCCAGGAAGATCGACATGCTGTCGCTGTTGTCGATGTCGGATGCGTTCTTCGGCCGGGTCTTTCATGCCAGGCGCGCGATGGTGCCGTTCGGCACGGTATCGCTGACCACCTATTTTCACGCCGACGCGGAAGATCTCGCTGCCGAAGATACCAGCCGCGTGCTCGCAGTCGCCGACGCCAAGATCTTCTACAAGAGTTACGGCGACCAGAACGGCGAACTGTGGTCGCCGAACGGCCGCCTGCTCGCGACCACGACCCAGATCGCGTATTTCAAGGCGTAGGAAAATTTGTAGGGTGGGCAAAGGCGCGCTCTTCGCGCCGTGCCCACCATCCATCAGGGCGCGATGTCTTGAATGGTGGGCACGGCGCAAGCGCGCCT
>JAYSPJ010000020.1:0-6034 GCA_043722155.1 Bradyrhizobium sp. | reverse complement strand
GATCAGGCAGGGCACGCCGCCGCCGCGCTGGTATTCCGAACGCACGGTGTGGCCGGGGCCCTTCGGCGCGATCATCAGCACGTCGAGGTCGGCGCGCGGATCGAGCAGGTTGAAGTGCACGTTGAGGCCGTGGGCGAACACCAGGGCGGCGCCCTTCTTCATATTGTCGTGCATGTGCTCGCGGTAGATGTCGCCCTGCAATTCGTCGGGGGTCAGCATCATCATCAGGTCGGCCCATTTGGCGGCCTCGGCGACTTCCATCACCTTGAAGCCGGCGTTTTCCGCCTTCTGGGCGGAGGCCGATCCCTTGCGCAGCGCGATGGCGACGTCCTTGACGCCGGAATCCTTCAGGTTCAGCGCATGGGCGTGGCCCTGGCTGCCATAGCCGACGATGCAGACCTTCTTGCCCTTGATCAGGTTCAGGTCGGCGTCGCGATCGTAATAAACACGCATGGTCGTTCCCTCATCGGTGGCCAAAATCGGCCGGTTAATCAGGCTTTCAGGTGGTCAGGACCGCCGGTCGCCCGCGAATTTCCGGCGTTGTCTAGAGCATTTTCCCCGTCAGGGGAAACCCGTTTCTGCATGGCGCGGTGCGGCATCATGCGTCCATGAACACCGGGTAGAGCGAGGCCAGGAGCAGCAGCGCCATGACGACGTTGAAGGCCCGCACCGCCCCCGGCGAGGTCAGGACCGGCCGCAGCGCGCTGCCGAACAGCGCCCAGGCCGAGCAGGACAGCGCTCCCAGCACCAGGCTGAGCATGACCTGGATGACGATATTCCAGGGAAAGCCGGCGATGCCGGCATAGGCGGTGATGGTGCCGATCACCATCACCCAGCCCTTGACGTTGATCCACTGAAACATCGCAGCGCCCCAGAACGTCATCGGCCCGCGCGCATTGTCCTGGTCCGGCGCCACCGGCCCGGACATCGCGATATGGGCGGCGAGATAGACCAGATAGGCGACGCCGGCATATTTGAGCATCGTCTGCAGCACCGGATAGGTGATGAAGATGGTTCCGAGGCCGAGGCCCACCGCCCCGATCATGAAGGCAAAGCCGATCGTGATGCCCGCGACATGCGGCAAAGTGCGGCGAAAGCCATAGGTCAGCCCCGACGACAGCAGCATGATGTTGTTCGGACCCGGCGTGAAGAACATCACGGTGGCGAACATGACAAAGGCGATCAGCAGCGACTGCGACACTTCCTAGCTCTGCTCGCCGGGTTTCGGTTTGCGCAGCAGATAGGTGCCGTGCAGCGGCGCGTGGTAATCGGCCGAGACCAGCGTGAAGCCGACATCGGTCAGCATGCGTTCGATCACCCAGCCGAAGGTCGAATATTCGTCGCGCATATGGGTGACGACGCTGTCGCGATCGAAGTCGTGGTTCTTGATGCTGAAATCAGCCCAGCCCTCGACGTCGCGATCTATCCCGTCGGGCATGCTGACGAAGACGATGTCGCGCAGGTAAAAATTCGCGCCCGGTTTCAGCGCGGCATAGATTCGCGCCAGCGCCACCGCCTTCCAGAAATCCGGCAGATGATGCAGCGCGAACTCGCTGACGATCAGGTCGTAGGAATTGGGCTGGTAGGCAAAACTCAGCAAGCCCGCGGGCTGGGTCCGGACCGCGACCTTGCGGTCGCGGGCCTGGATTTTTGCCAGCGCCAGCATGGCCGGCGAAATGTCGATGGCGTCGACTTCGGCGCCCATCTGCGCCGCCTCGACGGCCAGCACGCCGTTGCCGCAGCCGATATCGGCCACCCGCCAGCCGCGCTGTACGCCGAGCATCGACAGCGCCGCGCGCGTGCGAACGTCGCTGTTGTCATGGCGGTCGTAGATCGAGGCGACCGCGGAATCGAGCCCGAGGCGACGCCGTTGCGTGTAGTACCAGTCGCGCGCCAGCATGGCCTCACATCCCTTCGGGCCCGCGGCCGATGGCGGCGACGCCGGTGCGCGAAACCTCGACGAGACCGAGCGGGCGCATCAGGTCGATGAACTGGTTGATCTTGGCGGAGTTGCCGGTGATCTCGAACACGAAGCTTTCGGTGGTGGCGTCGATCACGCGGGCGCGAAACGCTTCGGCCAGCCGCAAAGCCTCGACCCGGTGCTCGCCGGTGCCGCGCAGCTTGACCATCGCCAGCTCCCGCTCGATCGAGCGGCCGGTCAGCGTCATGTCGACGACGCGGTAGACCGGAATCATGCGGTCGAGCTGATGCTTGATCTGCTCGATCACCATCGGTGTGCCCGTGGTGACGATGGTGATGCGGGAGACGTGTTTCTGGTTCTCGGTCTCGGAGACCGTGAGGCTTTCGATGTTGTAGCCGCGGCCGGAGAACAGCCCGATGACGCGCGCCAGCACGCCCGGCTCGTTCTGCACCAGCACCGAAAGCGTGTGAGTCTCGATCGGGTCATGGCGGTCTTCCATGAAATAGGCGGATGCGGGCTGGTTCATTTCAAGTCCCCAAATTTGCGTTCACGCCAGCACCCTGCCACCGGCGACGGCGGCTTGCGGGATGACCCAGCGGTTAAACAAGTCAAAACCAATATTGCCGCCGCTCAGGATGAGCCCGATCCGCTTGCCGCGGTTTTTGGGCTTATCCTGCAGGGCTGCGGCGAGCGCCGCGGCGCCGGCGCCTTCGGCGAGATTGTGCGTGTCGGTCCAGTAGGCGCGGATCGCGGCAGCCACCTCGTCGTCGCTGACCTGCACGATACGCGAGCAGCCCCTGCGGATGATCGCGAGAGCATCGGGATCGGGAACGCGCGTCGCCATGCCATCGGCCAGCGTATTGCTGCTCTCGGTCGTCACCACCGTGCCGGCGGCGAAGGACAGCGCGTAAGACGGCGCTTCGGTGGATTGCACGCCGACGATTTCGGTGGTCAACCCGAGCAGGTCGCGCGCCAGGATGCAGCCGCAGACGCCCGATCCCTGCCCGATCGGCACGTAGAGAACATCGAGATCCGGCGCCTTCCTCAGGAGTTCGAGCGCATAGGTCGCAACCCCCACCACCAGGTCGGGATGGAACGAGGGGACGAGTTCGAGCCCGTCAAGCCTGGCGCGGCGCTCGGCCTCCTCGCGGGCGGACTGGAAATCCTCGCCGTGCTCCACGAGATTCGCGCCGAAAGCCCGCATGGCGCGGTTCTTCTCGGTCGAATTGCCGTGCGGCACATAGATCGTCACCGGCACGCGATAGCGGCTCGCAGCGTATGCGAGACTCTGGCCGTGATTTCCCCGGGTTGCCGAGATCAGTCCGGCGGTGTGCGGCCGCTCGCGCTTCAGCCGGTCGAGATAAACCAGCCCGCCGCGCACCTTGAAGGCGCCGATCGGCGTGTGGTTCTCATGCTTGACGATGACCTCAGCGCCGAGCCGCTCCGACAATAGCGGCCACGCGTAAGCCGGCGTCGGCGGCATCGCCGCGCCGACGACGCCCTGCGCGTGTTCCAGTTGCCGCAGATCAAACATCGGCGCGACTCACCCTCACACCAGCGCCTTGCCGCCGGCGAAGGCGGCGGCGGTGGCTTCGTCGTTGGCTTCCGCCGGCAGCAGCATTTCGTTATGCGCCTTGCCGGACGGGATCATCGGGAAGCAGTTTTCCAGCGCCGCCACCCGGCAATCGAACAGCACCGGGCGCTTGACGTCGATCATCTCCTGGATGGCGCCGTCGAGGTCGCCGGGCTTGATCGCCCGGATACCGACGCAGCCGAAGGCTTCCGCGAGCTTGACGAAATCCGGCAGCGCCTCGGAATAGGTGTGCGACAGCCGGTTGCCGTGCAACAGCTGCTGCCACTGCCGCACCATGCCCATGTACTGGTTGTTCAGGATGAAGATCTTGATCGGCAGTTCATACTGGATAGCCGTCGACATCTCCTGCATCGTCATCTGCACCGAGGCGTCGCCGGCGATGTCGATCACGAGGCTGTTGGGGTGCGCGACCTGGACGCCGACCGCCGCCGGCAGGCCGTAGCCCATGGTGCCGAGGCCGCCCGAGGTCATCCAGCGGTGCGGCTCCTCGAATCCGAAGAACTGCGCCGCCCACATCTGGTGCTGGCCGACTTCGGTGGTGACGTAGGTGTCGCGCCCGCGCGTCAACTCGAACAGCCGCTCGATGGCGTATTGCGGCAGGATGATATCGCCGTTCTTCTTGTACGAGAGCGAGTTGCGCGCCCGCCATTTCGCGATCTCCTGCCACCACGGCTTGATGTCCGGCCGTTTCGACTCCGCCTTGAACACCTGCAGCAGGTCGCCCAGCACGTTGGCGGCGTCGCCGATGATCGGAACATCGACACGGATGTTCTTGTTGATCGAGGACGGATCGATATCGATGTGGATCTTCTTGGAGTTCGGCGAGAACGCATCGGTGCGGCCGGTGATGCGGTCGTCGAAGCGCGCGCCGACGCACAGCATGACGTCGCAGTCATGCATCGCCATGTTGGCTTCGTAGGTGCCGTGCATGCCGAGCATGCCGAGCCAGTTCTTGCCCGAGGCCGGATAGGCGCCGAGACCCATCAGGGTCGAGGTGATCGGGAAACCGGTGGCTTCGACCAGTTCGCGCAACAGCTTCGAGGCCTCGAGACCGGAATTGATGACGCCGCCGCCGCTGTAGATTACCGGACGTTTGGCGGAGGCCAGCAGCGCCACGGCCTTGCGGATCTGCGCCGCGTCGCCCTTCAGCCGCGGCGTATAGGACACATGGACGTCGGACTTGCGCGGCGGGTGATAGGCGCCGACCGCGAACTGCACGTCCTTCGGCACGTCGACCACGACCGGGCCGGGACGGCCGCTGCTGGCGACGTAGAATGCCTCATGCAGCACCTTGGCCAGATCGTTGACGTCGCGCACCAGCCAGTTGTGCTTGGTGCAGGGCCGGGTGATGCCGACGGTGTCGCATTCCTGGAACGCGTCGTTGCCGATCAGGTGGGTCGGCACCTGTCCGGTGATGCAGACCAACGGGATCGAATCCATCAGCGCGTCGGCCAGCGGCGTCACCATATTGGTGGCGCCCGGCCCCGAGGTCACCAGCACCACGCCCGGCTTGCCGGTGGATCGCGCATAGCCCTCGGCGGCATGCCCGGCGCCCTGTTCGTGCCGCACCAGGATGTGCTCGACATCGCTCTGCTGGAATAGTTCGTCATAGATCGGCAGCACCGCGCCGCCGGGATAACCGAAGATATGCTTGACGCCATGATCGATCAGCGCGCGGACGATCATCGCTGCGCCGGTCATCTGGTTCGGATCGTGGCTGCTGTCGCTCATGGCTTGCTCCGGATGCGCTGTGGTCAGCGGCTTTCTTCAGTTGGCTCTTTGGAAAATAAAAAGGGGCCCAAGAGGCCCCATACACACCGCCCGAATGTGGATGGCCTCAGCCACCCCCGGCGGTGCGCCTGGGTACGACGACGATAAGAAGTTTGGTAATAATATTACGCATTTGGCGACTCGAACTTCCCAAAGGTTGCGCGGAACATACCGGCCAAGCCTGAAAAGTCAAGCCACGGGCGGCAATTGGCGCAGAATTACAGCTTAGCGGGGTTTTTTGCCCCGGGCGAGAGCGAAAATGCTCGATGCAGCCATGCGCTTCCCTCTTCCGGCCGCACCCACTCGAATTCCGGCAGCTGATGCCGGAACCAGGTGAACTGCCGCTTGGCGTAGTGCCTGGTATCGGCGCGGCCGATCTCGGCCGCCGCCGCCAGGCTGATCTCGCCCTGGAGATGCCGGATCAGGGCCGGCACGCCATGGGCCTTCATCGCCGGCAGCAGCGGATCGAGCTGGCGCGCCGCCAGCGCGGCGACCTCTTCCAGCGCCCCCGCTTTCAGCATGGTGTCAAAACGCGCATCGATCCGCGCATAAAGCTGGTCGCGATCGGGCTCGAGAAACAGCGCGCGGAATGCGTCCGGCGGCAACAGCGGAGGCAAACCGTCGCGATGCCAGTCGGTCAACGAACGCGCGGTCGCCTCGACCACCTCGAGGGCGCGGGCGATGCGGGCGCGATCGCGCGGCTTCAGACGTTCAGCGCTCGCCGGATCGCGCCGCGCCAGTTCGGCATG
>JAYSPJ010000019.1:0-5009 GCA_043722155.1 Bradyrhizobium sp. | reverse complement strand
CTCGGAATTCGACCGCACCGTCAAAACCTTCGGCGGCGAAATCGTCGAGCGCATGGGTCAGCGCACCCAGGATATCTCGGACACCCTGAAGACCTATGTCGACACCTTCGACACCCGCCTGAGCACGAACGGCGGCGAGATTACCGCCTCGCTGGACCAGCGTCTGGTGCAGTTCGAGACCACGCTGGGAAGCCGCGTCGCCAATCTCGACACCTCGCTCGAAGGCAAGATCAGATCGTTCGACGAATCGATCGATGGCCGTCTCAAGTCGCTCGAGCAGAATTTCGATACGCGGGCGAAGTCGGTCACCGAAACCATCGACAACCGTCTCGGCGTGCTGGCCTCGTCGCTGACCGACGGCGCCTCGCAGGCGATCAACCTGCTCGACTCACGCCTTACCCACCTCACCACGTCGCTGACCGACGGCACCGCCCAGGCGATCCATTCGATCGACTCGCGCCTCACCCACCTCACCACGTCGCTGACGACGGGCACCGCCCAGGCGGTCGAAGCCGTCGACCAGCGCATTGCCAATGTGACGCAAACCATCGATGGCCGCAGCGCTCATCTGACCGACACCATCACGGCGCGGTTCCAGGAAATCCATCAGGGCATCGAAACCCGGGTCGGCGCGGTTGCCTCCGACATCGATATGCGCGTCGCACAGTTCGAGGACCTGCTGGGCTCGCGCATTGAAGCCGTGGCAGGCCGCATCGAGAGCAGCGGCCGGCAGGCCAGCGAGGGCCTGATGGCCCGCGCCGAGGAATTGTCGTTCGGGATCAGGTCCCACGTCGAGGACGCGGAACGCTCGCTGACCAATCTCGTGGTCAATACCAGCGAGACCATTCAGACCGGCGCCCGCGCCGCGCAACAATCGCTGCTGTCGGTTTCATCCGACGTCGGCGCGCAGCTCAAGCTGACCTCGGCGGAAGTCGAGCGCGCCCTCACCGCTGTCGGCACCGGTGCGGCAAACTCGATCGTGACCAGCGCCCGCGATGCGCAGTCCACCCTGGTGTCGGCCTCCACCGAGGCCGCCGGCCAGATCAAGTCGCTGTCCGCCGACGTCGAGCGAACGCTCTCCGCCGCCGGCACGGCAACCGCGAGTTCGATCGTCGCCGGCGCCCGCGAGGCGCAGACCACGCTGGTCACGGCTTCCGCGGATGCGGCAAGCCAGGTCAAATCGCTGGCCGCCGACGTCGAGCGCTCCCTCTCGCTCGCCGGGACTTCCACCGCCGAGTCGATCACGTCGGGCGCGCGTGAAGCCCAGACCACGCTGGTTGCGGCTTCCACCGACGCGACCAGCCAGGTCAAGTCGCTGGCCGCCGATATCCAGCGTTCGCTGTCGATCGCCGGGACTTCCACCGCCGAAGCGCTCACCTCAGGCGCGCGCGAGGCCCAGACCACGCTGGTCGCCGCATCGTCCGATGCCGCCAACCATGTCAAGTCGCTTGCGATCGATGTGGAACGCACATTGACGGCGGTCGGCGCGGACACCGCCGCTTCGATCCTCGCCAGTGCGCGCGAGGCGCAGAGCTCGCTGACGGCAACCTCCGCCGACGCAGCCAGCCAGATCAAGGCGATCGCAACCGACATCGAGCGTTCGCTCAGCGCGGTCACCGCCAACACCACCGACAATATCCAGACCAGTGCCCTCAACGCGCAGAGCGCGCTGGTGGCCGCGTCGAACGAAGTCAGCTCCAAGGTCAAGTCGACCTCGGCGGAAGTCGAGCGCACGGTGCTCGCCGCCAGTGGCACCTTCGGTTCGACCATGACCGGCAAGACCGACGAAATCGTCACCTACGTGCAGCAGCAGACCGACCGTCTGTCGCAAATCATCGACGGCAAGCGCGGAACGCTGGTCGAGGCGATCGGCTCGAAGACCAACCAGCTCACGATCGACATCGATCGCGTGACCTCCGATGCCCTGAAATCGATCGAAACCAGGGGCCAGGCGTTCTCGCAGTCGATGATGACCAACGGCTCCGACATCGCACGGACGATTACTTCTGCCGGCGAACTGGCCACCGGCGCCGTCAGCAAGTCGCTGAAGGAGCTCGAGCAGTCCTCGCGCGCGGCGATCGACCAGTCGCGTCAGGTATCTATCGCAGCCGTCACCGAAATGCAGGAGACCAGCAAGATCCTGCGCACCGACACGGTCGCCCTGTTCGAGCGGCTGCGTGAAGGCAATATCCTGCTGCAGGAAGTGCTGACCGGCGCGCACGACAACCTCAACTCGCTGGAGCGCGCCCTGGTGACCCGCGTGGCCGACTTCGTGTCCGCCATGAACGACGTCACCTCGCGCAATGGCGTCGCCACCCAGACGCTGGAAGACCAGCTGAGCGTCTTCAACGCCAAGACGTCGAAGGCGCTGGAAGACCTCGGCTCGTTGTCCAGCCAGTTCGAACACCACGGCCAGGCCCTGGTCGAGGCGGCGGCTGTGGTCGAGCAAAGCAACCGCAGCACCACCGCTTCCGTCTCCGAGCGCAAATCGGCGCTGGAATCGCTGGTCACCACCATCGATCTGCGCACCACCGATCTCGATCAGCGGCTGTCGCGCTTCACCAGCCTGCTGGATGAATCGCTGGCGGCTGCGGAAGAGCGCGCCCGCGATATCGCGCGCGTGGTTGCGGAAACCGCCGGTGCGGGTTCAGCCGCCATCAGTCATCAGTTCGAGGCGGTTCGTGCCACGGCCGAGGAAGAGCGCAGGTTGACGGCGGAAACCATGAGCGAGCTCTATCAGCAGGGCACGCAGGAAGCCGATGCGATGTTCAAGCAGTCCGCGGACAAGTTCGCCCACATGGTGGCGAGCATGAAGCAGATGGCGTCGGAAATGCATCACGAGCTCGAAGCCACCCGCAACGAGCTGCGCCGCGGCGTGCTGGAAATGCCGCAGGAGGCCGCCGAAAGCACTGCGCAGATGCGCAAGGTGATCGTCGACCAGATCGAGGCACTGGCCGAACTCAACCGGATCGTCGCCCATCACGGCCGCGGCCTCGATGTGGTCACCACGGGCCGCGCCAGCGTGCAGCGCGAGGAAGAGCCGATGCTGGTCGCCGCCGGCGGACCATCGCGCTCCGCGCCGCGCATGGCCGGCAGCGGCAGCGCATCGACCCTGCCGCCGCCGGACCTCGGCGGCCCCGCCCCGCGCCGCACCGAAGCGCCGCCGGTCAGCCCCGCCAGTTCCGACCAGGGACGCGACGGCTGGCTGTCCGACCTGTTGAACCGCACCGATGCCGCCGGCACCAGCCAGGCACCGCGTGGCCGCACGCCGCAGCCCGCAGCCAGTGACAACCCGCTGGCGTCGCTGTCGCTCGACATCGGCCGGCTGATGGATCGCAATCTCGCCGCCGAGATGTGGGACCGCTATCAGCGCGGCGAGAGCAAGGCTTTTACAAAACGGCTCTACACGCCGGCCGGCCAGAAAGCCTTCGATGAGGTCGCCCGCAAATATCGCGCCGACCGCGGCTTCAAGCAGACCGTGGACCGCTACATCACCGAGTTCGAGCGGCTGCTCGACGAGGTCGCGCGCGACGAACGCGGGCCGTCGGTACTGCGCGGCCACCTCACCTCGGAGACCGGGCTGGTCTACACCCTGCTCGCGCATGCCGCGGGACGGCTGGGGTAAGGCTCGGGCCGATTGCAGAATGAAAAACGGAGGCAGCGATGCCTCCGTTTTTGTTTTGGCGCAATGTCCGCTGGGGACTTGTCTATCCCAAAAGTCTGGATATATATCTGGATATAGCTTTGGGAGGCCTTGGAGTGGACCATGGGCAGCACTGCGCAGAAACGAGCGCTTCGGAATTATCGCAACAGATTGAGCAAGCGCGGCATGGCACGGTTTGAGGTTCTCGGTCTGGATGTCGATCGCGAGCTAATCCGGTCCCTGGCGAAGCGACTTGCTGAAGACGACATCGATGCGGTGCGTATTCGAGCCGCTGTTAGCCGGACGATCGCCGGCGAACCGCCAAAGAAGGGCGGTATCCTCGCCGCGTTGCGCCGCTCGCCGCTGGTCGGGGCCGATCTCGATCTCGCTCGTTCACATGAAGCCGGGCGCAAGGTCGACTTGTGACCCGCTACCTCCTCGACACCAACATCATCAGCAATGTTACCAAGCCGGATCCGTCCCCAACCCTTCTCGCCTGGATGGCGGAACAGGCTGACCATGACCTGTTCATTTCGGCGCCGACCGTTGCTGAAATCCGGCGCGGGTTGCTGGAAAAGTCAGCTGGGAAAAAACGCAACCTGTTGGAAGCCTGGTTCACCGGTCCGGAAGGACCGCAAGCACTTTTCGCCGGCCGCGTGCTCCCCTTCGACGAAATGGCAGCCCTTGTCTGGGCGCGGTTGATGGCTGAGGGTACAGCCAAGGGGCGGCCACGGAGTGCGCTCGACATGATCATCGCCGCGGTAGCCGAAGCCAACGATTGCGTGGTCGCCACCGACAATGAAAAGGATTTCATCGGATTGAAATTCATCAATCCGCTTCGAGGACCTTAGAAAGCTTTCCAGCGGGTACGGCGAATGGGTACCCAGCCGCCTGCTATTGCGGCCTGCGAGGCGCAGCGCTCGCAGCGGGGGCCGCCGGCTTCGGCGGAGCTGCCGCGGTTGGCGCCGACCTCGGCGGGGTTGACGCAGGCTCGGCTGGCGCGGCGTTGTTGCTCCCGCCGAATATCACCCGGCTCGGGTTACGATCGAAATTGTTCACGGCGCGACTGATATCGCCGAGGGTGCGACGGCCATCGGCCATCAGCAGGCCGGAGCGCTTGTCGAAGTCCTCGGCGAGGTCCTTGATCGCCTTGACCATCGCCGAAAGCTCGCCGCCGGAATTGCCGCCCGCGATCGAATTCAGGCCCAGCATCAGGCTGTCGGCCTTGCCCATCACGCCGTCGACCTTGAGCATGACGTTGTCGATCTTTTCGGAATTGCGCGCCAGCACTCCCGTGAAGGTCTCCAGGTTGCGCAGTGAGTTTTTGACCGATTCCTGGTTGTCGGAAACGATCCGGTTGACGTTC
>JAYSPJ010000018.1:0-6926 GCA_043722155.1 Bradyrhizobium sp. | reverse complement strand
CGGCCAGTTCATGCGCCAATGCCGTCAGGCGCTTCACAGGGCGCGTCTGCTTCTTCGGCAGGCTTTGGGATGGCAAGGCGACAAGCTTCTCCCAGACGTCCTCTGAGATGGCCGGATTGGGCAGAACCTCAATCGGATTTATAAGCACCCGGCGGAGCGGCAGATCGTCTCCAGCCTCGCCGCCGTTCATCAAGGCAGTGATAACAGCTTCAACGGCGTCCTTGTTGAAGCGCGGCAAGAGGCAATCGACCGCGTTCAGGCGATCATTGCCGGGGATGCGGCGGGCAAGCGGCGTGCGGACCATGCGCCCCAGCAATTGCGTGATATGGGTCTTGTCCGTCGCTGAGCGGAACGAAACCATCACCTCGGCACGCGGGCAGTCCCAGCCCGTGCTGATTGCATCCTTGGCGAGCAGAATCCGGACATGATCGGATTCCTGCACCCGTTCGGGCGAGATGTAGGGGGCCGAGTATTTCCCGAACTTCTCAAGCTTGTGCTCGCCAAAGACATTGGCGATGCAATCTTGCGACAATTCGGGCCAGGCATCGAACACCACGTCCAGCCAGCTCGCAATCTCATTGGCATCGGGATTGTTTGGCACTTGCAGCACCATAAGCGGCTGGACCGCCTGCGGCTCCTCCTGCTGCTCGGCATAGTCGGCCCAGGCCTTCGAAATGTCGCGCAGCTTGAGCGTTCCGCGTTTCAGCAACGCTGTCGCAAAGTCGCCAACCTCGGTCGGCACATCAAGGTCGATGGTGTCCTTGATCAGCCCCGAGTCCTGCACCTTCTGCGAATCCACCTGCACGGCTCGCAAGGTATCGTGGCCCTGCATGCCCTCGACGGCGGCGTTGAACCGCTGGACGGTCGCGGAGATGCCCCAGACAATCGGAATGCCGGGGACGGAACCACTGCCATTGATCAGATTGCGCACGATGGTCGGGCGGCCAGTAGCCGTGACAAGTCCGCCGTCGCGCATCCCGCGATGGGCTTCGTCCAGCACAAGGTAGAGCGTCAAGTCGGGATCTTCGATGGTGTTGCGGATCGTGTCGTAGATGGTGTGCGCCCGCGCATCGGGCATGATCGGCAATTGCCGGTCGTCAAGCTCGATAGCGGAATCATCGGCATCGTGGCCGCGCACTAGCAGGCTTTTGCGCGACAGCTTTTGCGTGTTGAGGAAATAGACCTTGCCCGGCTCAAACCGCTCGCGCCCGAAGGTGTTTTCGACGGTGATCAGATCGGAAACCGTCAGCTTGTCGGACGCCTGCTGCAAGCGCCACTTGGACTGCTCGTTGAGCGACGGGTCGTCGCTGAACCAGATGACCACTGCGCCGGGATCGGGTTCAAAGTCGTATTCGTCGTTGCCGAAAAACAGGGCTTCGATGGCAGCGGCAGCCATCACGGTCTTGCCAGAGCCAGTCGTTGCCGAAAGAGAGAAGGCGTGCTTGTCCTTATCGTCATGCCACCGCTTGCGCGCCTTGCGCAGCCGGTCGAGCACTTCCTTGACCGCTTCGTCCTGATAATCCTTGAGCGTGAACTTCATGGCGATCAGCGCCCCATCGCGAAGCGGAAATTGGTGAGATAGGATTCGTAATGCCGCACCGGCTCGACCGTTGCGGGAAGCTGGCGCACGATAGCCTGAAAGCGACGCTCGTCGTCGGTGACGATATAGGCCACGCGCACTCTGCCTGCCTTCGCCACGGCATCGGCAAACGGACCGGTGGCATCCAGTTCGGTTAAGAGGCCGTAGCTGTCTGCAACTTCCCACCCGGCGTGGGGCAGCGTTTCGATCCTCCTGCCCACGCTCCCGCCGCGCATCCACAGCAAGGGGGCAATGCGTGCGAAGGCGCGGTTGTGGCTGACGGCAACCGGGGTTTCATAGGTGAGTGTGAAGAACTCCGCGTTCTCCTCGAATCCTTCGGCCATCGGGAATTCGTCAGTGAACTTGTAATCGCCTTTGATCGGCTCGCCATTTGGCGTTTGTCCGGTGACGACCGCGTTGATCCTGGGCTTGGTTATGTAATCACAAATGCCCCACTGTTCCCAATCAGGATCACCGGGCCGCAAATTCTCGATGAGCAAGCGTGAATGCTCATCTGCGCCCACTTCGTTGTTGGTAACTGAGATACACTGACGCTGACCGCCATCCTGACGATTGAGCCGCATAACCGCATGTGCGGTCGTGCCTGAACCTGCAAAGAAATCAAGAATGATTGCCGTTGGGTTGGCGGCAACAAAAAAACGGAGAGAATCCTCAATTGCAAAGAGCGACTTCGGAAAGGGGAACCGCCTCTCGGGTATCAGCTTTGCAAGAAGCAGAGATCCACCGTTTTCGGCGTTGTGGGAAGGCATGTTCCAGACCCTTTTGGGGATTACTCCTTTCTTTTCGCGATACACCCCTTGGACTGCTCCATCGCCATCTTTGCCAACGACCTCGATGCCACCGTCCTTTATGGCGGCAACCGTTCCACTCGGGAGGTAGTGGATTGCCGCTTGAGCTAGCTTTGGCTTGGGATTCCTTGATCGGATGAATCCGAGTTCAAGATACCGCTTCGCGGTTTCAGGCGTAATTCCCCATAAGCCTTCCTCGCCATTCGGTCGGAGGGGCCAGACCGAAAAAGTGCCGCTAGGTGCGCTAATGCTGTTCCGGTCAATTTCGTCTGAAATTGGCTCGCCAATAGAATGAATGTATCCGGTCTCACAAGAAACATGAATTGGGTAAAACTGATTTGGTCGCGCTCCACGGCGAGCTGTTGGCTCTCTGCGCCGTAGTCCTAACCAATCAATCGGTCGGCCAATTTGGGCTGTCGCGGAGCGAGATTCGTCGAGCATATTTTGCTCACTTAGCTCCACCGATGCTCCGCCCAATTTCACGAAATAAATAAACTCTTCAACCCGCGAAAACTGGCCAACCCGTGCGACCCCCTTTGCGCTTATCACGGACGTAATCATTTCCAATGCAGCCTCGGGAAATAGCTGCTCCAAAAGCAGTCCAAGCCGAAGGTATTCCTTCTCGTCGATAGACACGACCAGCACTGAATTTTCGGAGTTTAGCAACTGCCGAGCTACCAGCAACCGCCGTTCCATCATCGCCAGCCACTTGGAATGGCGATAAAGATCGTCACCTTCGACATAGTCGTTGTTGTATTTCCAGTCACGTGCGCCGGTATTGTAAGGCGGATCGATGTAGATGGCATCGATCTTGCCGCGATGGGTGAAGGTCAACGCTTCCAGCACATGGAAGTTTTCTCCGTTGATCACGGTGTGGAACGGCCTGTCGCCGCCGCGCTCGACCTTGCCGGTGCTGACGAGGCCGGGATAGATGTAGTCCTTGAACTCAGCCACCACGATCAAATCGGCAAGGCTGGCGCACTGCTGTTCCGGCTGGTCGCTGACAAGCAACCCCAGCCGCGCCTGCCGGGCTTCGCCCTGTCCTTCGAAGCCGAGAACCTTCCACAGCCGCTGGTCGCCCTTCGCGGTCGATCCGCGCGGCGGCAGAATGTGAACCTTGTCACCCTTGCGGACGGGGCGACCGGACAGCTCGACCGATTCCGGCTTGTGCCGTTCGAAGTTCAGCCCGAACGCGCGGCGCGCCGAAAGCGCCCTGAACTCGCGCTCCAGTTCGTGACCCAGCGCCGCGTCCTTCGCCTTGGCCTGTTTAAGCAATTCGGTCAGCCGCGACACGCCTAGCTTCCCGAGACAGCGAGCTTGAGGCCAGCCGACACCATCGCCGAAATCGCGGCAAGCACAGCCGCGACGACTGCTATCACGCTGGCAGTCCAATTGCGTCGCGCGGTCCGCTCCGAATCCGCCATCTGTACGACGAAATCGAGCACCAGCTTCAAGTGCTCGACGGGGAGCGGCGGGACGTCGATCACGCGCTCCTTCTCGTCTAGGTCGCTACCGTCGCGCTTCGCATAGCGTGCCTGAAGGGCGTAAAAGTGTCTGCCGTCGTCGGCCAGTTTCGACTTGCGGAAAACGGCTGGAAATCCCTCGAACGTGGCCAAGAGCTTGGCTTCGTCCAGCGACAGTTCCCGCGCAAGTTCGCGTGAGGATCGTGCCCACCAGCCCTGATTGGTTCCCAAGTAGTGGATCGCTGGAATCAGATACTCAAGGTTATCGCTGTAGCGCATCGCTGTCTTTGTCCCCAACACGGCGACACTCCCTGTTGGACAGGGGCTTAGCGGGCCTCGCCCCTGCCCGGCAAGCGCGCGTTGCCGCCCGCCTTCAAACCCGCCAGCAAGGCCTCCAGCGTGGCGATTTGCTCGCGGCTGGCAGAGTCTGCGACGTTCGCTCCCGCCGCCCGGATCAACTCGCCCTGCCGGTGCGCTGGGACTTGGCCATAGCTTGTCAGCGTGGTCATCATGTCGGCATGGCCCAGGTTCTGCGACCACGCCTTGAATTCCTCGACCGTCAGATTCAGCGACTGCCCAAAGCGAACCAGCATGTCTCGGAAGCTGTGCGGGTTGTAGTAGGCCAGCCCCGCCGCCGCGAAGCCCCGCCGGAATATGGCGTTGATCGGCTGGGTCGTGGTCGACCCGCTGCGCGACAGGCCCGCCGCGTAAAAGCACCCGTTTTCGTCCAGCCCGGTTTGCGTCGGCGGGAACAGCGGATCGTCGCGGTTCCAGCCGTGGTCGCGCTCCAGCTCAGCGACCCATGCGGTGAAGATCGCCAGCGCCTCGCCGCCGATTGGCTTGAAGAAGGTGCGAAAGGTCTTGGCGAATTTGGTCCGCACCGTGCGCGCATCCTGCTCGACATAGCCTTCCTCGATATTGACGTGCTCCAGCCGGAACGACGCCAGCGCGCCGACCCGCGCGCCGGTCAGGGCCGCAAACGCGACCAGCGCCCGGTCGCGCCGCTCCAGCTCCGTGTCGGCTCGCATGGCGGACAGCACGCGAAGAACTTGACCGGGTTGGCGAATTCAGAGCCTTTCCTGGAGAGGAATTTGATGAGACCTTCACCTACGCGGCGCTGCGCAAAAGCCGAAACCAAGGGGCGGCCGCGAGCGGTTTGAAAAATGTCCCAAATGACCGACCAAGTGCTGCTTCCGCAAGAAGGCGGACCAAAGCCAAATCCTGTTTAGGGGGAATCGCAGCAGCCGCCGTCACTTCTTGCTGTCGTCATTTCTCGGCGTTTTTTTTGGGGGGGTGTTATTGCGTACAAACGTGATTTGTACAGTGGTAGAATCGACCATCTCCGTTGTTTTTTCGCTGGGCATCGTGTGCCTAGTGGTTTCCATCGAACGAGTAAATGAATTGCTGGGCATTACGGCGCTTCTTGCTCCATAATTCACTGGCATACCGTGTGGATAAATTAGAGGGCCTAGGTAAAAATATTTACCTATCTCAGTTTCTCTCAGATTTGTAGATATGAGCGCAAATAATTCACCAGATGAATTTGGCAAATTGCTCCCTTTCCACAACGGTTTTACCGTTGGACCGGTTGCCTCTGCTGTGATCACCAGTCGCCCTCCGGGGCGCAACATGTTTGCGAGGTGGATAACCTGTTGTTCATCTTCTATTGGGTCAAACCCAAAGGCATTGACCATATGTACCACATCTGCTTGGCCTTCTTCTTTTGCGATACCAGAGCCTGACTCTAAGTCACCATGGCGGAAGTCGGTTAGATTGTTCAAATTTTTAAGAGCATATTGCTGAACATTTTTAGGCATTTCTTTCAAAAATGACAGCGCTCCGTCCTTTCCACGATAGCAATCGTGTAAAAGTAATTTCAAATTCGAATTAAAAGTGCCATCTTTTTCAATCATTTGTTTTTTTAGTAAATCTATTTTGTCGTTTTCAGTTTGAAGGTTTTTACCTTTGCCTAAGGAGAATTGATTTTTTGGGTTATGTAAAACGAGTAAATGTGCGATTTTGTCAACTACGACATTGTCTTTTCGATATGCGAAGGCGGCATCAGCAACCGCCATATGGCCGGAGTCAATATTTAATACTTCCTGTTCGTCTGCATTTGGATGCATTAAAGTGTTTGGCACTGTACCGGAAGCAAGGTTAAAGACACTTTTGGGGCGTTTCCTCTCAACAAAAGTTCCATCCCGAATAAACGAATTGACAGGTAATACTTCGTCATTGTGAGTGATGGCATTTATCCACACATGATTGCTTTCAGGTTCCGATCTGAAGTCTGCCTTCTCCTGGTTAGGGCCTCTGCGGGATCGGATAGAGTAATCAGTTTCAATTACAATTGAATCTCCTTGATCAGTTTCAGCAACTTCATTTTGTTCAAAGTCAGCTTGATACAGAGAACCAGCATTGTTTATTTGAACCAAATGCGTGATGCCCTTTGTAAGGACATCAATTTTCCGCAACTGAGATGCGTCGTGGGTTCCCGAAACGTTATTCGCCGCCTTCTGTGCTAAGCCAAAGCTTGAAGAGGATAGCAAATTCGAAGGCTCTTTTCCGCATTGGCCGTCAGCGGGCTTCAGCTGGGTACGAGCCCCCGCCGATTCAGCGCGTCTCTGGATGTTCCGCGACTGGTCGGACACACTGCCCGCCTCCGTCGCCTTCGCCCCCATCACATCGGCCTCGCGCTCCAGCCCCGCGTCATCATTGACTGGCACGCCGCCGTGCAATTGCAGCGTTGGACGCACCCGCCCTTGCGCCTGCTGCACAACGTGCCAGGCCTCGTGGGGCAAGTGCTGTTCCTGGCCTGGCGCAAGGTGGATCTCGCTGCCTTGCGCATAGGCATGGGCATTGAGCTGGGCAGGCTGTGACGAATTGTAATGCACCCGCACCTGGTCGAGCGAGATGCCCGACAAGCTCTCGATCCCTGATTTGAGGCCATCGGGCAGGCCTGTCTGGTTCGGGCGGGGCGCGGACTCGGCAGCGACGCGCTGAATTGGCGCGAATTTGCCCTGCAACGGCTCTTCATCTTCACCTTCGAAACGTTGGACTGTGACGAACTTGCCT
>JAYSPJ010000017.1:0-9844 GCA_043722155.1 Bradyrhizobium sp. | reverse complement strand
CATCCCGGCGGCGGCGTCACCGGCGCCCCCGGCCACAACGCCGCGCGCGTGATCCTCGGGGATCACCGGGCGCTGTTGAAGTGAGTGGCTGCAAATGTGCACCCGGCGCGCATTCGCGCTACCCGTTGGCGTCTCGTAATGACGGGATAACGGGTTGATAACCCGGTGGATAGCCTGTCGAAAACCTGTTGATGTGCCGTGAACAAAGCGCGGGATTTCTTGTGCATATCTGGGCCATGGAGCTGTGAACAATCCCGTTATGTTCGCTGTATGACCCTGTGGAGCCTGAGGCGAACGGGCTAGGCTTCAGGCGTCAGCCGGAACCGGAAACAGGCTGTCGATCAGGGCGGCTTGCGCGGCTCCCGACTGTTTCAGGAATTCCGCGACCTCGAATTCGTCGCAGCCGCTGTGCCTCGAAGCCTGCCATTCATGGCGCACCAGCAGGCGCCGGGTTGCCTCTTCGAAGACAAGGCACCAGGAATCCTGATCGGCCGGGGCAGGCCCGCGCCAGCTCTGGTAGAAATTCCGGTTGAGTACGGTCATATCCGCGTCCTTTCCGTCCTCTTTTCGCCAAGCATAACAGACCAGGCGGCAGGAATCCGGCGATCAGGGAAGCTAAATTCGAACGGAGACACTACCGAATACCCCCCGCGTTTGGTACCGACAGGCTCCCGCGGCGCTGTCGCGCAAATTCCCCCGGACCCTCGATGACCGCCACCATCACTCCCGCAACCCGCCGCGCCAGCTTCGCGATCGGCAACGAGCCGGCCGCGAAACGCGTGGTCGATCTCCTGAACGAGAGCTTCTTCGAGGGCCAGGCCGCGATCACGGCCTTTGAGGGCGCCGGCGGGCGCTGGGATATCACCGTGCATTTCGCCGAGCCGCCGGACGAACGCTCGATCCGCGAACTGGTCGGCCTCGCCGCCGGCGACGAGGTCGCCCACGGCATCGCGTTCGACACGGTGGAAGCCAAGGACTGGGTCGAGGCGACCTTGGCGGAACTGGTCCCCGTCCGCGCCGGCCGCTTCATCGTGCACGGCCGGCATGACCGCGCCAAGGTGCCGGCCAACAAGCTCGGCATCGAGATCGAGGCGGCGCTGGCGTTCGGCACCGGCCACCACGGCACCACGCGCGGCTGCCTGTTGTTGCTCGACGGGGTGTTGAAGGCGCACCTTCCCCGCCGCGTGCTCGATCTGGGTACCGGCACCGGCGTGCTCTCCATCGCCGCCGCCAAGGCGCTGCGAATAAAGGTGCTGGCGAGCGACATCGATCCGCTCGCGGTCCGGGTGGCTCGGGAAAACGCAAGGCTCAATGGCGCCGGAGAACTGGTGCAGGCCGTTCACGCCACCGGGTTTTCAGCCGCGGAATTTTCAAAGCGCGCGCCGTTCGACCTGGTGCTGGCGAATATTCTCGCCAATCCGCTGCGGCAAATGGCAACGCCGATGGCGGAGCATCTGGCGCCATCGGCGTTGGTGATCTTGTCGGGGCTGCTGCCGCAGCAGGCCCAAAGCGTGGTCGCCGCCTATCGCGCGCGCGGCCTCGTTCTCAGGAAGCATCTGGGAATCGAAGGCTGGAGCAGCCTGCTGATGCAGCGCGTGAGTTGAAAACCTAATCCGTTGATTGGGGCCGATGGCGGGCGATCACGCCATTCTCCTCGCGCTTCGTCCGCTTGACGCGCGCCTCGACGAACCGATCCAGGATCTGGACGATGACACCGCGTTGCTTCGTTTCGATCGACGGAATCGGGCCACGGCGGACCGGCGGCGAAATCTTCTCAAACGTGAAAGCAGGCATTGTGTATCCCCTCGTCGTTGAGTTGAAACACTCCCGGAACTCCCCCAGATATCGTTGGATGAACTGCCTGTCACAGCAATCGTTCCATCCCGTCTAACGCAGGCATGATAATTTAAGCACAATCCATGCCAGATCGGTTTGATTTGGATCGGATTGCGGAGTTCTTCCCGCAATCCTAAGGTGACCTCGCGATGTTCGAAGCCCATTTCCAGACATTCGAAGACCTAGAGGCCGGGGTGGCGCTGACGGCGCGGCTGGCCGCGTTTCGCGAGGAGCTGGCGCGGCGCAAGCTGACGGGATTCGTGATTCCCCGCGCCGATCAGCAACAAAACGAATATGTCGCCCCCTCGGAAGAGCGGCTGGCCTGGCTGACCGGTTTTACGGGATCCGCCGGAATGGCCGTCGTTCTCACCCAAGAGGCCGCGGTGTTCGTCGACGGCCGCTATACCCTGCAAGCCGCAAAGCAGGTCGATGCCAAGGCCTGGCAGGTCGAGCCGCTGGTCGATCCGCCGCCGGAAAACTGGCTGGCGAGGCATCTCGTCGCCGGCGACCGCCTCGGATTTGATCCGTGGCTGCATACTTCTGCGGCAGCCGAGCGGCTGGCCGGGGCCTGCGCCAGGGCCGGCGCGGAACTGATCGCGGTCGACAGCAACCCGCTCGATTCGGTGTGGACCGAGCGCCCTGCCCCGCCGCTCGGACCGGTCGCGGTTCACGGCCCGCAGTTCTCCGGCGAGGCGGAGACCGACAAGCTGCGGCGGATCCGGCTCGAGATCGCGCGCCTCGGGGTCGAGGCGCTGGTGCTGTCGGATTCGCACGCGGTGGCCTGGACCTTCAACATCCGCGGCGCCGACGTCTCGCATACGCCGCTGCCGCTGTCCTACGCGCTGGTGCCGAAGGAGGGTCGGCCCACCGTGTTCATCGATCACCGCAAGCTCTCCAACAGCGCCCGCGACCATCTCGAACAGTCCGCCGATGTCGCGGAGCCGGATGCGCTGACGCCGAAACTCACCGCGCTGGCGCAAGCCGGCGCGTCGATCGCGCTCGACGGCGCCACCGCCGCCGACGCGCTGAGCCGCCTGATATCGGCGGCCGGCGGCAAGCCGGTACGCGGCAACGATCCCGTCAGCCTGCTCAAGGCGGTCAAGAATTCCACCGAGATCGAGGGCACGCGCACCGCGCATCGGCGCGACGCGGTGGCGCTAACGCGATTCCTGGCCTGGATCGATCGCGAAGCACCGACCGGCGCATTGACCGAGATCGACACCGTCGAGGCGCTGGAGACTTTCCGCCGCGATACCGGCGCGCTGAAGGACGTCTCGTTTCCGACCATCGCCGGCACCGGACCGAACGGCGCCATCGTGCACTACCGCGTCTCCCGCAAGTCCAACCGGCGGATCGCGCCGGGCGATCTGCTGCTGATCGATTCCGGCGCGCAGTATGAAGACGGCACCACCGACGTCACCCGCACCATCGCGATCGGCGACCCCTCGGCGGAAATGCGCGACCGCTTCACCCGCGTGCTGCGCGGCCATATCGCGATCGCGCGCGCGGTATTTCCCGACGGCACCACCGGGGCGCAGATCGACACGCTGGCGCGCCAGTTCCTGTGGCAGGCCGGCATCGATTTCGATCACGGCACCGGCCACGGCGTCGGCAGCTACCTCTCGGTGCATGAAGGCCCGGCGCGTATCTCGAAACTCGGCACCACGCCGCTGAAACGCGGCATGATCCTGTCCAACGAGCCCGGCTACTACAAGACCGACGGGTTCGGCATCCGGATCGAGAATCTCGAACTGGTGGTCGCCGCCGATATTGCCGGCGCCGAAAGACCGGTCAACGCGTTCGAGACGCTGACGCTGGCGCCGATCGACCGGCGCCTGATCGACCTCGACATGCTTGATGGCGAGGAGCTGAGCTGGCTCAACGATTATCACGCGAGGGTGCGGCGCGAGGTGCGCCCGCATGTCGACGAAGCGACGAAACTGTGGCTCGACGCCGCGACCGCGCCGCTGGCGGTTTGAGCGAGCGGAACGCTTCTGAATAGAGATCGGTTGCCAACGGCCGGGCGTCCACCTCTCCCATCGGGAGAGGTCGGATCGCGCCAGCGATCCGGGTGAGGGGTTATGGTTTAACGATAGACCGTACCCCCTCACCCCAACCCTCTCCCCATGGGAGAGGGGACACACCGCCGTTGACGAGACATCAATCACACTTCATTTACCGCCTCCCGAAAACGGAATGGCAGCATGCCGAAACGGCCATATTCGCAGCTGTCGATAACGCTACAGTCCGATTCATCAGGATTGGAAGCGGACTCGTATGCACGGAGTGATGGGCAAGCCGCCGGGTACCGACAGCGGCGCGGCGACGTCGCGAATCACGCTGCTGCTGCTGGTCGCCATGACGGGCGTGGCGCCGATCTCGCTCTATATGCTGGTGCCGGCGCTGCCGGTGCTGGCCACCGCCTTCGGGCGCGACATCTCCATCGCGCAGATGACAGTGTCGCTCTACATGGTCGGCATCGCCTGCTCGCAGATCATCATGGGCCCGCTGTCGGACAAGTTCGGACGCCGCCCGGTGCTGCTGGCGGGTCTCGGCCTGATGGTGCTGGCGAGCGCGGCCTGCATCTTCGCCGAGACGCTGCCGCAACTGATCGCGGCGCGATTCTTTCAGGCGCTGGGCGGCGCCACCGGCATGGTGGTCAGCCGCGCCATCATCCGCGATCTCTACAGCCGCGACCGCGTCGGCGCCATGATCAGCCTGGTGATCGCGGTGATGATGATCGCGCAGATGCTGAGCCCGCTGACCGGCGGCCTGCTCGAAATCGCGTTCGGCTGGCGCGCGATCTTCTACGTCATGTCAGCGGCGTCGCTGATCATCGCGGTCGCCATCGCCGTGGCACTGCCGGAGACCCGGCGCGACCGCCTCGAGGCCGGCGGCTTTCGCGGCGATGTCGGCAGCCTGCTCACCAGCCGCGCCTTCATCGGCTATGTGCTGTGCCAGGTGCTGGCCTCACAGATCATCTTCATCTTTGCCGCCGGCGGCCCCTATATCGTGGTGACGCAGATGGGCCGCTCCAGCGCCGAATACGGCGCGTGGTTTGCGAGCACCGGTCTCGCCTTTCTGCTCGGCAATCTCGCTTCCGCGCGGTTCTCGCCGCGCCACCAGCTGGAGAAGCTGATCTGGTTCGGGCTGGCGCTGCAATTCGCAGGCGCCCTGCTCAACCTCGTGTGGGGCGTCGCCGGACTCAACCAGGCGCCGTCCTGGCTGTTCGGCACCCAGATGCTGGTGATGTTCGCCAACGCCTTCGTGATGTCGAACTCGGCGGCCGGCGCCATCAGCGTCCGCCCCGAGGCCGCCGGCACCGCCTCCGGCGCGATGGGATTCTTGCAGATGGGGCTGGGCGCGCTGGTGTCACAGTTCGGCGCGTATCTCGGCGGCCATTTTGCGACGCCGGTGCCGCTCAACATCGCCATCGTCGTGCTGTCGATCGCCTGCGCCTCGACCATGATCTTTCTCATTCCCCGCCGCGACGTGGTGGTGAGCGAGGCAATGATCGAGAAGGCGGAGGAGGAAGAGTCGGGGATGTTGTGAGGGGCAGGCGCAAAACAAAAAGCGCGAAAACAACCCCATGCACAGAATGGCTAGACTGGCAGCACTCATCCCGGCACAAGATATAGTACGCCGCGGCTTCCGGTTCGATCGCTGACGTCTCCGGAACACTGGATCGCCCGCTGGAGCCTGTCACCGGGCTCGCCGAAGGCGAGACCCGGTGGCGGGTGATGACAACCGAGTGTGCGGCGGAGAGCAAACCCTCACTGCCCGATCAGTTCGAGCCACTCATCTTCCGTCAGCACCGCGACGCCGTGCTTCTTGGCCTCGGCGAGTTTCGAGCCGGCGCCGGGACCGGCGACCACGTAGTCCGTCTTCTTCGAAACCGAGCCCGCCGCCTTGGCGCCGAGCCGCTCGGCCATGGCCTTGGCTTCGTCGCGCGTCATCTTCTCCAGCGCGCCGGTGAAGACCACGGTCTTGCCGGCGACTGCCGAGTTGCTCTTCGGCTTTTCGGCGTCGAGGATGGTGACTTCCCTGGTCAGCCGTTCGACGATGCCGCGGTTATGACTCTCGCCGAAATAGGCCTTGATGCTGGCGATCACGGTTTCGCCGATCTGGTCGAGCGCATCCATCTCGGCCATCGCCTCCTCGTCGTCCCTGGCGACCTGGAGGCAGGCGTCGTGAAACGCCTTCCACGAGCCGTAGCCGCGCGCCAGCGCCAGCGCCGTGGTCTCGCCGACATGCCGCATGCCGAGCGCAAAGATAAAACGCTCCAGCGAAATCCTGCGCCGCTCCTCGATCGCGGCGAACAGATTGCGCACCGAGGTTTCGCCATAGCCTTCGATCTGCTCCAGCTCGAGCTTGGCGTTGCGCGCCTGCAGCGTGAAGATATCGGCCGGCTCCTTCACCCACCCCTGTTCGTAAAAATAGGTGATCTGCTTCTCGCCCAGCCCCTCGATGTCGAAGGCGCGGCGCGAGGCGAACAGTTTCAGGTGCTCGATCTTCTGGTAGGGACAGGCGAACTCACCGCTGCAACGGGCGCGGGCGCTCTCCTCGCCGGCGGCGGTTTCCTCGCGCACCACGTCGGTATGCAGCGGGCACGGACATTTCTTCGGGAAATGGAATTCCCTGGCGGTCTTCGGCCGCTTGTCGAGCACCACGTCCAACACCTGCGGGATGACGTCGCCGGCGCGCTGGATGATGACGGTGTCGCCGATCCGGATATCGCGGCCGTCGCGCAGTTGTTCGCCGTCGCCGCCGAGCCCCTTGATGTAATCCTCGTTGTGCAGCGAGACGTTCTGCACGATGACGCCGCCGACGCCGACCGGCTCGAGCTTGCCGACCGGCGTGAACGAGCCGGTGCGGCCGACCTGGATCTCGATGTCCCGGAGCACGGTCATGGCGCGCTCGGCCGGGAACTTGTGCGCGATCGCCCAGCGCGGCGTGCGCGACACGAAGCCGAGGCGCTCCTGCCAGTCGAGGCGGTCGATCTTGTAGACGACGCCGTCGATGTCGTAGTCGAGCCCGGCGCGCTGCTCCTCGATCTTGCGGTGGAAGGCGATCAGCTGCGCGACCGAATGGCACAGTTTGGTCAGCGGGTTGGTCTTGAAGCCGCAGCGCTCGAACCAGCCGATCATGCCGGACTGGGTGTCTTCCGGCATCGCGCTCATCTCGCCCCAGGCGTAGGCGAAAAAGCCGAGCGGCCGCGAGGCGGTGATCGAGGAATCCTTCTGCCGCAGCGAGCCCGCCGCCGAATTGCGCGGATTGGCGAAGATGGTGTCGCCGGCCGCCTTCTGCCGCTCGTTGAGCGCGAGGAACGCCTGCTTGGTCATGTAGACCTCGCCGCGCACCTCGCAAATGTCAGGCACGTTGCGGCCCTTCAGTTTCTGCGGCACGTCCTCGAGCGTGCGGATATTGGCGGTCACGTCCTCGCCCTCGGCGCCGTCGCCACGCGTGGCGGCGGTGACGAGTTCGCCGCCTTCGTAACGCAGCGACATCGAGAGCCCGTCGATCTTCGGCTCGGCGCTGAAGTCGATGCGGTCGTCGTCGCCGAGCTTGAGGAAGCGCCGGATGCGGCCGGCGAAATCGAGCACGTCCTCTTCCGCGAAAGCGTTGTCGAGCGACAGCATCGGCACCGCGTGCCGGACTTTTTTGAAGCGTCCAGATGGCCTTGCACCAATTTCATTTATTCGCTTTAGATACGAAGACCACAATTTCTTTTGCGCAAGGGTATTTCGCAGTAACTTAACGAAGAGATCATACTGAGAATCCGTAAGTTCTGGCGCATCACGATTATAATAACTCTCATTTGCGCGTTTGATTTCTTCAGTGTAGGCGCGCAGCATCTCGTCAATGACGTTCTTAAAATCGTTAGGTAGATCACCAAGAACCTCCCTTCTCTTTTCTCGAGGGAGATCCTTAATTCGTTCATGGAATGAATAGATTTCGTCAAGGTGTTCATCGCTGAACTTTGTCAGTCCAGAAGTCAGCTCTGCCTTGTGCGTATTTGGATACACGAGCAGCCAATCGTCGGCGATCTGATTTATTCTCTTCGCTCGATTCAAACTACTTCTCATGAGCAGCGGACCTCAGTTCCTCTCGCCGTTCCAAGTACCTACCACTACTCGGTATTCAGGCGCACCAAAATTGCAGAACAATCTGATGTATGCGACAATGTAGGTTGTAGCTAGCAACACCTCACGTCTTAGTCCTAGCCGATGAAGGCCAGAGCCATCTGGCGGCAGCGTCCTTCCAGAACCTCCAACCCAGTATGAGGGCGTCTGTGAGCGACCTAATATTAAATCTAACAAGAACGGTCTAAAACTATGAAATCCCCATTCTGCCACGGCATATGAATGGGCGATCTTTGCCAACATCTGCATAAAGACGTGATTGTTGAACGTGGCAGCTCTAAAGCCCTTCTTATCTTCCGCCAAATATTTTCTTACTTCCGCTTCGTTTTGAATCAGCGTGAATTCGCCGACAAGCCTGTCGTGCGGCTTCTCCCCCGCGAGGATGCCCGGCGGCGGAAGCTTCAGCCCAGGAATGACGAGGGGAAACTCCGAAGCTGGAATTCTCAACTCGCTAATAGGAGTCGTTTCTTGAGAGAGGATCAATGTTAGCTCAGTCGGACGCTCTTCAGGATTTCGCGTCGGCAGGCCTAGTCTGATACGCGTCGGGCCAAACATCATCCGCAGGCACGATTGCTCGACCGGCCCTGTTATGCGCTCACATCTCTTACAGCTAGCACGAGGAAGTATTTGGATTCCTCCTAGGCCAAATGGAATGATGTGTTCCGCACCAAGCTTACGCTTTGTGGCGTCCCGAATGACACCATCAGAACAATAGATACAAAACCAAGCTGGCTTGTAGACGTGCTCTCTGGTTGCGGTAGCCATAATTCGAAAATATCACTTCCGGCCGTTGTATACTAAGCTGATAAGGCCTTTTGCCGCGCGCGTAAGAGGGACTTCACGCCGTGGCCGCGCGCAGCAGCCGGTCAGCCGCCGCCCTTGCCTCGGCCGTGATCTCGGCGCCGGCCAGCATGCGGGCGATTTCCTCGCGGCGGTGGTCGGCGGCGAGCGCGTTGACGCGGGTGGCGACGCGCTTGCCCTTGTCGAGCGCGTCCTTGGAAATCAACAGATGCTGGCTGGCGCGTGCGGCGACCTGCGGCGCATGGGTCACCGCCATCACCTGCACCTTGCCGGCGAGCCGCGCCAGCCGGGCGCCGATCGCGTCCGCCACAGCACCTCCGACCCCGGTGTCGATTTCGTCGAACACCAGCGTGGGCGCCGAACCCTTGTCCGACAGCACCACCTTGAGCGCGAGCAGGAAGCGCGACAGTTCGCCGCCGGAGGCGACCTTCATCAGCGGCCCGGCCTTGGTGCCGGGATTGGTCTGCACCCAGAACTCGACACGATCGATGCCCTGCGGCCCCGGCGATTTCGGATCTGATTCAATTTGCGTCATGAATTTCGCGCGTTCCAGCTTCAGCGGCGCCAGTTCGGCGTTCACCGCCTTGTTGAGCTTCTCCGCCGATTTGGTGCGCGCGGCGGAGAGTTTGCTGGCGGCGGAACCGTAGCGCGTGTCGGCCTCGCCGGCTGCGGCTTCGAGCTTTTTCAGCTGATCGGCGCCGGCATCGATCAGCGCCACGTCGGCGGCATATTTCGCCGCCAGCGCGGCGAGGCCGTCGACCGGCGTCGAGTATTTTCGGGAGGCGGCGCGCAACGCGAACAGTCGCTCCTCGATGCGCTCGAGCTCGGAGGGATCGAAGTCGGCCGCGATCAGCGCCGCCGTGAGATGCTGATCGGCCTCCTCCAGCGCATTGATGGCGGCATCGATCGCCTTCACCGCGGGTTCGACCAGCGCCGGCGAGTTGCCGGCACGGCGCTCCAGCCGGCGCACCGCCGCCGACAGGGCCGACACCGGCGAATGGTTGCCGCTGACCGCATCCTGCGCCTCGCGCAGATCGGCCGCGATCTTCTCGCCCTGCATCATG
>JAYSPJ010000016.1:0-7391 GCA_043722155.1 Bradyrhizobium sp. | reverse complement strand
TGGTTTCAACAGTTCCATCAAGAATTTGACCAAAGTGTTGAAACAGGGTGCCATCTTTCGACTTCCTACCGTGAGCCGACTTCGCTAGGCCAACAGCGGCGCCGATGATGGTCATCGATCTATCGTGCCGACGATCACCCCGATCATGCTGCTGCTGCTGCTGATCAGCGGATTCGAGCCGACGATAAACGTCACCCTAAGATTTGGAACCTCAGGATCAGGCGATAGCGGCGTCGGGCAGTTTCAGCACGGTAAGTATTTCGTCGTCCGGAAGCAGGAAGGACTGCTCCTCGACTTCGTGCCGATCGCATCCTTTGAAGTCGAACCAGGCGTCCGCCGGCATCTTGCGCGGGAAATTCTGTTCGGCAGCTCCGTTGAAGAGCATGTCCGCGGCGAACGTCTGCCGGTCCAGGGTCTTGCTCGGCCATTTCCACCACGGTTGAATCATCGGTGACGATTCAAACCATCGTCGCTTCGTCTTGTTGTGACAGACGATCATCATCGGAAACCTGTTCAGAAGCGTCATTTTGAACAAGGTTGCCGTGAGGCTCGCGCAGAATTCGTCGGCGAGTTCTCGCGCGGCGGCGAGCGTCAACCTCTTCATCTTCCGCAGCCGCGGATCAACAAGGTAGTTGGGCAGGATGAGGTCCGACGCGAACGAATCGGCCTGACGCTCTGGATTCAGCACATCGTTGGCGAAGTTTCCGACGTCGCGATTGGCGCAGAAGAGAACTTGTCCGCGGTGGTGATGCCAATGACCCAGCTCATGCGCCAGCGAAAATCTCCGCCGTTCGAGCAGACTTCGGCTGTTCACGGTAATCACGGCTCTGCGTTTGGATCCGATGATGGTTGCCTCGCTGCGGTCCAGGGGCCGAAAATTGACGACGGCCCCTCTTGTCCAGGCGATGGCTTCCAGGTCGATGTCCTTCGGATCCGTGATGCCCAACCCCTGCAGGATGCGTTCGGCATGGGTAAGTGGAATCATTTGCCGTCCGTCTCCGGATCCTGCGCTTCGAGCGCCTCGAGTTCCGCCATGTCGTCGACGGCACCCTCTTCGTCGCTCTCGGAAAGGCCGCCGCCCTTGCGTGCGGCCATCATCAGGCCGGATGCGTTGCCGCCCTTGCCGGCGCGCATATCGTGCAGCTTTGCGCGCACCGATTCCCTTTCGGCTGATGAGACCACGGTCGGCTGGCTTCTGGCCGCCTTCACCGCATCCCTTGCTCGCTCCAGGCGCATCTTTGCTCCCGCAAGCTTCGCGCTGGCGTTGATGGCGTCCATTTCGGCCACGACCTTCTCGACGTCGAGTCCCTGGGCTGCGAGCTCTTCGCGCAGTTCTTCCGGCGAGGCGGCGAGGATGCTGTCGTCGAAAGCTTCGCCGATCCTTCGGAGTTCTTCCGTAGCCGTGATCTTTTTTGTCATGACGGCCATCCCTTCGGATATTTTTTGGTCATCACGCGTTTGACGCGCTTCATGATGTAGTCGTAGGCGGCCTGGTCGACGCCGATTTCATCGCGCAATGCCTTTCCCTTCTTCCCGCCGGCGATGGCCAAGATGACCAACTGGGCCTCGTCGTCACCCTCGAAGCATTGGTAGATGGCGGTGACCGTGTCCGTGGATTCCTGCTCGATGAGGAAAGCTTCCGGATCGAGTTGTTCCGACGCAACCTGCATCTCGACGGTGTTGCCTGCATTGTCGACACCGGTCATCGACTTCAGTCTTGCGCGCGCTTTTCGACGATGCGACGCGATGCTGCGCATGGACTGCGCCAGGAACGCGATGAACATGACGTCGCGGGGACACTGGCGTTCGCAGACGACCGCTTGGCAGACGGCTTCCTTGTAGAGTTCGCCTTCTTGAAAATCCGTGCCGCCGAGCCGGCGCCGCTCGATGAGCCGGAGCCGCAACTTGTCGTCCACGGACATGGAATCGAGCTTTTCCAGCACCTCCTCGGAAGCAAGGTGCTTTTCCGTCGCCGCCGAGTTTTCGGCGATAGGGGATTCGCTCATGTCGTCCATGGCCTCAGAATCCCATGCCGGCATGGGCCGCCGATTCGGACAAAAAAACAACGGAACAGGAAAAAATATCGGAGTCCGAAACGCGCCTGGCCGTGGGCATAACGGGGTAGGAGCGCCGATTCACCAAACCCGCCGGCGCCGAGCGTAGCCGATATTAGCCGAAAAGTGGAGTTGGAACAATGAACTACATGAATCCGATAACGCATCTGCGAGATACCCAGCTCGTCGGCGTCATCGAGACGGTCTGCGCTGGGCTGGAGCTCACCGCCACGCAGGAGGAGGCGGCCAAGCGCTGCTACGAAGGCGTGGGCGACTGGCTCGCCCGGTCGGACGATCCCCTGCTTTCCGCGATCTCGATCGGACTGCAGGGATCGGTCGCGATCCGCACCACGGTGAAACCGATCGGAGCCAACGAGCACGATGTCGATCTGGTGGCCCACGTACCGGATCTGGACATCACGATTTCTCCCGCCTCGCTCAAGGCCCGGATCGGGGCGCGTTTGCGAGATAACGGCTATTACGCGCCGCTGTTGGAGGAAATGCCCCGGTGCTGGCGCCTCAACTACGCCAATGAATTCCACATGGACATTACGCCGTCGATCCCAAATCCGACCTGCGGCATGGGCGGCGATCTCGTTCCGGACAAGGCGCTAAAGAGCTGGAAGCCCTCGAATCCGAAGGGGTATCGGTCGAAGTTCGACAGGCGCGCTGCGATGCTGCCGCGATTCAGGCTGACGAAGAGCCTTGCGGCCGACAGTATGCGCGCCGATGCCGACATCGAGCCCTATCCAGAAAGCGGCGGCTTCAAGGGTATCCTCCGGCGTATCGTGCAGATCGCCAAGCGTCACCGCGATATCCACTTCATCGACGAGGATCCGAGCCTGGCTCCGCTGTCGATCATCATCACGACGCTGGCCTCGCGTTCCTACGAATACTGCGTGACCAACTTCGAGTACGACGGCGAAATGGACCTGGTCTGCGACGTCTTCCGCCGCATGCCGGACATGATGCAGACCGCCGTCGCCGACGGCAAGATCAACTGGTTTCTCTGGAATCAGACGACCGCCGGCGAGAACTTCGCCGAGAAGTGGAACAAGGATCCGCGGCGCGCGGTCGCCTTCAATGCGTGGCATCGGCAGACGCTCTCTGATCTCGAGAAGCTGAAGACCGCCCAAGGGCTCGACGAGATCAGACGGCTGCTCGGCGGCGTGTTCGGCAACGCTCCCGCTGCGAAGGCCATGGATGTCCTCACCGATCGTGTGAACGCCGCGCGCAGGAACAACCGTCTTTCGGTCTCACGCTCAGCCGGCCTGATCGCCGGCGCGGCGGCGGCATCCGCTTCCACGCAGATGCGCGCCAACACGTTCTTCGGAAGGGATTGCTGAGCGATGATACCCGGCCGTCGAAAGCCGCTGACTGCGGCCCAGCAGTACGTCAATCTGAAGGGCAACCCGCTCAGCGCGGGGGCCGGCCAATTGCGCGTTGGCCGCCTGCATTGGCGCTATGAGACATCGCCGGCGCCGCTCAGCAGGAGCTACGGCATTCGTATCGAGTTCGCCAACGGTGGCACCCCCGAGGTTTTCGTGGAGCGCCCCAACCTGGTGGAATTGGCCGAGGGTCGCAAGCTGCCTCATGTCTATCAGCAGAAGCCCGCGCGCCTGTGTCTCTATCTTCCGGGCACCGGAGAGTGGCAGCCGTGGATGCGCATCGATCAGATGATCGTGCCGTGGACGTCGTTGTGGCTTTACTTTTTTGAGGATTGGCTCGCTACCGACGAATGGAAGGGTGGCGGCAACCACCCGGTCGAAGACGAACCGATCCGACGTGGTCGCGACCGCGAGGAACTCGATTGCCGTACGGGAGTGTGGTGATGTGACCGGTCAGCCGACGGAAAGCGCACGGATCTACAAAGTGCTGTCTCTGGATGGAGGCGGCATCCGCGGCGTTTTCCCGGCCGCCTTTCTCGCCAGGCTGGAAGATCGAATTGGGCAGCCCATCGGCTCCTATTTCGATCTGATCGTCGGCACCTCCACCGGCGGCATCATTGCGATTGGACTCGGGCTTGGATTGTCGGCGCGGGACATCCTGCAGCTTTACGAAGAGCAAGGCCGCGCCATTTTCGACCAAGAGCATGGGCAAGCCGAAAATTGGTTGCGGCAGCGCTTGCGCGGAGCGTGGCAGTTGTTCGATTCCAAGTATTCGTCGGAGCCCCTGAAGGCGGCGCTGACCGGCATCATGGGGCAACGGCGGCTCGGCGAAAGCTGCACCCGTCTCGTCATTCCGGCCTGGCATCCGATGCTGGAGCGCGTTTATCTGTACAAGACCGCGCATCATCCTCGCCTGGAAACCGACTACAAGGAGCTCGCGCTTGACGCGGCTATGGCGACGGCGGCGGCGCCAACCTTTCTGAAGCCGCATCTCACCAGCGAGGCCGTCGAACTCGTCGATGGAGGCGTTTGGGCCAACAATCCGATCGGCGTGGCGGCGGTCGAGGCGGTGGGACTGCTGGGCTGGCCGGCCGACCGACTAAAGATACTGAGCATCGGCACCATCAACGACGTCAGGGCACAGCCGAAATGGAAAGGCAAGCTGCCGATGGCGTCGTCGGTCGCTCGGCTGTTCATGGCGGGTCAGTCGCACAGCGCGCTCGGCGCGGCGAAGATTATCACCGGCGATGGCCACGATCACCGCGCAATCTGGCGCATCGACCAGACCGCTCCGGCGGGCCGCTACACGATGGATGCTGCTGCGCGGATTGCCGAAATGAAGGATCGCGGCTTCACCGAGGCCCGCGAACAGTTGCCGGAATTGCGCCGTCATTTCTTCGACCGCGAGGCCGATCCCTTCACACCGTTTCACCGATTGTAGACCGAGCGAGGACGCCATGGCCAAGAACATCATCATCTACTCCGACGGCACCGGCCAGGCCGGCGGCCTCAGGCCGGACGAGAACCGGTCCAACATCTACAAGCTCTACCGCGCCACGCGCTGCGGACCCGACACCGACATCGACCCGCGGGAACAGCTTACTTTCTACGACGCCGGGCTCGGGTCGCAGCCTCCGGGCGGGGCGTTCTTCGTGACGCGCGCCTACCGCTGGCTCCACAACGTCGCAAGCCAGGCGACAGGACTCGGCATCACCACCAACATCATCGACTGCTACGCCGCGATCATCCGGATGTGGGAGCCAGGAGACCACATCTACCTGTTCGGGTTCAGCCGAGGCGCCTATACGGTCAGGTGCCTGGCGGCCGTGCTGTCGCTGTGCGGCGTTCCGACCAGGCTGTCCGACGGTTCGCCGCTGCGCCGAGACGTCGGCACCACGACACGCATCGCACGCGAGGCCGTGAAGAAGGTTTACCAACACGTCAGTTCGCCGAAGGATGCTGCCTACCTTCCGCAACGTGAGGCGCTCGCTCGGCGTTTCCGCCGGCAGTACGGGTGCGACGCCGAGGATGGACCAAACGTGGTGCCGTTCTTTGTCGGCGTCTTCGACACGGTCGCAGCGCTCGGCAGCTACCTGCTGTCCGGTTCCTTGGTCGCCGGCGCGGCGTTCCTCATTCTGGCGGCGAGTTACTTGCAGTCGTTCTTCCTGTTTCCGTTCCTGCCGACGTTTCTATGGTCCGTCGGCGTCGCGACAGTGGCTGCGCTGGCCGGCTACGTCACCACGCACGTGAAGTATGCCGTCAGTTTAGAGGGCTATTCCTTGGCACAGACGCTGCATCTCGTTTCCCCAAAGATGAAATTCTACGATCTTCACCTCAACAACACCGTCTGGTACGCGCGCCACGCGATGTCGATTGACGAGAACCGGGCTGATTTCGCGCGCGTCCCGTGGGGCGGGGCGCACAACAAGGGGCCTGCGCGTCCCAACGAGTATCCCGACTGGTTGCAGCAGGTCTGGTTCGCGGGCAATCATTCCGACGTGGGCGGCAGCTATCCGGAAAACGAGGCGCGTCTGTCGGACGTCTCGCTGGGCTGGATGGTGCACGCGGCGAAGAACCTTCCCGACGGAAAGACACCGGACGGATTCGGCATCAAGGTCGACAACCGGTACCTGAATCTCAATCCGGATCCCCGCGGGCCACAGCATGACGAGCGCGAGCCCGGCCATCTCGGCGGGCGTTTCAGGTGGACCGAGGGCCTGCGCCACGTCGAGGACGAGGCCATCCTACATCCGAGCGTGCTCGCCCGCTTCGCCGCCAACGACGGCGTGCAGCATTATTACGAGCAGACGGTCTATCGGCCTCCGAACCTGAAGGACCATTCGAAAGTGAAGCTATACTACGGAGCGCAAGCGGCCGCAGCGCCGACAGCGGCGTCGCCTGATATCATTCCTTCCAATGGCGCGACCACCGCGGTCGAAGGAAAGGGGGCTGATCGGGAAGGCGCTCCGACCGGGCCCTAGTTTGGGCATGCATGACGACCGCAGTGGGATTGAGGCATTCCGTCGGCTTGCCGGCCGCAATGCCGTCGTCGGCAGAGACGAAAGGCGACGCCACGAAGTAGGTTACCTCCACCATAGCTTGCTCCTAACCTGAATAGGTTTGAAATCGCCCGCGCACAAAGGCGTGAGAGATGGCTCTCATCGGTTTGCTAATGGATTGGTTGCCTTTTTTCTCTAGTGGGACGTTGCTATGCCTGACCTAACGCCGACCCAAGTTGATCCTGAATTGACATCACGTCTGGGCCAAATCGTGATTCGATGGGCGTCAGTTGACGCTTGGATCTCTGCGCTTCTGGCGACGCTGGTCAAGGGCGATCACGGTGCAATGATGTTGATCACTAACAACTTGGCCACCGCAGCGCAGACTCGTTGGATCAGAGGTCTAATGAAATTGCATCCTCAAGAAGCGGAGAAAAGCAAACGCATCCTGAAGCTTCTCGAGAGAGCCGACAAACTCAGGGGGCAACGAAACGAACTGATACACGGCCTATGGGATACGACCGATTGCGCGCCAAAAACGGCGATGGTTCAAACCATAAACTTGGAACGATCGGAGCCAGTCAGGAGCCGCCTTGTGACTGTCGAGGAACTTGATCGGCTTGCAGTTCAGATAGATGAATGGATCGCCGACTACATCAAGCTTGGTCACGAGCTTGGCTTTCCCAAGCGTCCCGGCGACAGCAAATCTATCTTCTCAAACTGAATCAATGCTGAAACCGTTCACAATCCTGGTCAACGCTATGGCGCGTGCGGTGAACCGCACCGGGCTCTCGTGAACCGAGCCGCAAGGCGTCTCGGCCATCCGGCTTCGATCCCTCGCGCGATCATGAGTCGCTCGCCGGAGGCACTCGCCCTCGGTCCCGCCGTCATTTCATTCCGGCGTCGCTATCACTGCCCTTCGTTCGGGTGCCTTTTTAACCGGTCTCGCG
>JAYSPJ010000015.1:0-7902 GCA_043722155.1 Bradyrhizobium sp. | reverse complement strand
ATCGGAATTGCTATTATTTCTGGAATTCGGAAAAGATGCCATCATGCTGGATATCAGACTGATCGAGCGGGGACTGGAGAAGCCGGGCAAGACCAAGGGCGGTCTGGCGACGGCGATGGGCGTTCGTCCGGGGGCCGTCTCGGAAATCCTGTCCGGGCTGCGCCTGATCAAGGCGTCGGAAATCGCCGATATCGTCGATTATCTCGAGCTGAACTCGGTGCCGATCATGGGTCGCGTCGGCGCCGGGGCCGCGATCGAGCCGGAGCATGAGCAGGTGCCGCCGGAAGGCCTCGGCGAGGTTGAACTGCCCTTCCCCATTTCGGAGGAAACCATCGCCTTCGAAGTGGCCGGCGATTCGATGCTGCCAAAGTACGAAAACGGCGACGTTATTGTGGTCTACAAGGAGCAGCAGCACCCCGTCACGAGCTTCTACGGCGAAGAGGCCGCGGTGCGGCTGAAGACCGGCGAGCGCTACCTGAAAACCATCGAGCGTGGAAAATCCGCCACCCAGGTTAATCTCACCAGCTTCAACGCCAAGCCGATCAACGGGGTGAAGCTGGAATGGATCGGAGAGATCTGCGTCACCCTGCCAAGAGGCCAGATCGAGCGCCTGCGGGCCAAGGCCGCCGCCCGGGCGCGCAAGGCGGCAAAAACCCACGCCGGGCGCGCGCACGAGAAATAATGAAACCTGCCAAATGGGCGACGCCGCGCGTCGCGATTCTCGCCGGTGCCGGGGCCGGACGGCGGCGATTCACGAGCATATTCTGATTTTCAGAAATTCTTACTTGACTGTTTTCTGTTTTTCAGAAATAGTAAGATTCTTCCGTCCAGCGCCCCATGTGCTGGCCGAGGCGAGACGTGAGGGTCCATGCAGTATTTCGTCGTGATGATCGACTATGGGCGGCGCGGGCGCGAGGCGATTGTCGATCCTGAAATCACCCGGCGCGAAGTAATCTCGCGCGTGGCGTCGGGCGAATACAACAACATCAGCTTCATCCATGAAATCGCCGATTCGTCGGTCGACGATATCACGGCGGAAATTCTCGCCGAGGCAGCCGTTCCCGAAATCCCGACGACTGACGCCGATCCGCAGGCCGGCCGATTCGATCACGCGCGCGATCTCAGGAAGCACGAACTGGTTTGATCGAAGCGAGGGCCGGGTCGGGACCGCCGAGGCAAATCTGCACGGCATCCCTTGCCGATTTCGATGTTACCACAAAGCCACACGCGCCAGGGATTGTGCGGCCGTTCTTTGTACGTTCGCAAGAGTTGATGATGAGCATTCGGCCCAGGCGGTAAGTTGGCTCGGGGTTGAAATCTACCGCGGTTCCGCTGTGAAGGAGAGCCGACATGCCAGCCTACATCCAGCACCACGAAGTTGAGACGGCGCCGATCATCTGCCCGGGCTGTATAGGACTACTGCCGATGTTCGTGAGGGAGGTCGAGCCCCATTGGAGCATGGCGAAGATCGATTTCATCTACGAGTGCTCCGACTGCGGCGCTGAAGTCAGGCAGACCATTACCAGGCCGGAACGACGACATTAGCGCATTTGCGCCGCCTGTTTGGAAACGAAAAGCGCGCTTCGCTGGGGGCGGCCAGGACAACTGAACAGGTGCGCCCTCGTCGCGCTCAGCATTCAACGCACTCGCCGCGACCAAGCTTTGGGTGTCCGAGCGATAGTGGGTGGCGGCCTGGGAAACGACCATGTCGAGGTTGCATTCTCTAAAGTGGAACGCAATTTCGTTGAGCGCGTAGCGCTCCCACGCTTCGGCCTTTGCCAGCCAGAAGATTTTGCGCTCGGAATCCCGTAAGGCGCGCTCCCGGCAAAGAAATTCCTGGTTGCGAATTTCAACGAGCCTCTTCACGAACTCCACTCCGTCGGAGTGAAACCAATCTATTCACAAAGATAGCAGAGTCGGGACAGACAATCCTCAAGATCTCCTGCAAGAAAAGGGCAGGCTTATTGTCTAATTTTCGTTGAGATACGGCCGCCGCAGGTAGCCTCCGCGCGGTGCTCAGGAACGGACACTTTGAAGGGTGCCTGCGATGGCGAGCGAGCCCACGGGAACGATCGGCGTCGCGTGTTCCGGGCCGCGCTTCAGAAACTCCACCAGAGCTGCAAGCGGCATCGGACGGGCGATGAAGTAGCCCTGCGCTGAGTCGCACCCCATCAAAGCAAGCAACGAGAGCGCCGTGGCGGTTTCCACTCCCTCGGCGGTGACACGCATGCCGAGGCTATGACCAAGATCGATCGTCGAGCGCACGAGCAGGGAATCCCGCTGTGAGTCCGACACGTCGAGCACGAAGGCCTTGTCGATTTTCAGTTCGGTTGCCGGAAGATTCTTCAGATAGGCCAATGACGACAGACCGGAACCATAATCGTCGATCGCGACGCTGACTCCCGCCGCGCGGTATCGGCTCAGGCTTCGCATAGCCAGTTCGGGGTTTTCCATCGCAGCGGTTTCGGTCACCTCAAGGCAGAAGCGGTCAGCGGCGGCGCCGATGATCGCCAGGACCGTTTCCGCGAAGTCCTGGTCGTGCAGCAGCCTCCCTGACAGGTTGACCGACATCGAAATGTCATGACCGGCACGGCCGAGCGCGGCCTGGTCGGCGACCGCCTGACGCAGCACCCACTCGGTCAGCGCCTGAATATGTCCGGTCTCCTCCGCCATCGGCACGAAAATGTCGGGCCCTAACGGCCCACCGCGGCGATTGGGCCAGCGCACCAACGCCTCGACCCCCGTGATCATGCGGGAGCGAAAGTCAAATTTCGGCTGGTACGCGACCGCCAATCCGCCGGCATCGATGGCCAGGATCATCTCGCTCATCAGCGATAGATTACTGGCCGGATCGCCGTAGACGTCGCAATCGAATACGCCGATCCTCAGCTTCGACGCACGCGCCTGATCGAGGGCGATGTTGGCGCGCTCCACCATGGAGGCGACGAGTTCGTGTCCGACCCCGTGAATGGCGAGGCCAACCGTCAGGCTGACGTCGATCCGGTGCTCTCCCAGCCGCAGCGGAGCGTTCAGGCTGGATTGAAATGACGCCACATGGCTGCAAGCCTGTCGTAGGCTTTCCGCCCGAAATACGAGGCCGAGCTCCGCGGTCGAAAGTCGCACGATCCGGCTGTCCGGATGCTGGCCCGCGAGCCGAGTTGCCACTTCGCCGATCAGGCCGGCGAAGAGCTCATAGCCGATGGCTCCCCTGACCTGCGTGAAACGATCGAGGCCGAGCGCGGCTACCAGCAGCATTGAACCATCGTCCGATGCCTGCATGGCCGCGATGTCCTGCTCCAGCGCGGTTCGGTTTGGCAGACCGCTCTCGGGATCGTGCAACGTCAAATAGGCCATGCGTTGTTCGCGCCGCTCGGTGTCGGCCAGTGCCCGCGACATCGACCAGATCTTCACCACCGCCGCCAGGTGCAGGGCGGATGCAAAGATGATGATGAAGCCGAGCACGATCGACTCTCCGGCGGCAACCGCGAACACTGGCGCCGAGATAAAATAGAGTCCGGTCGGAATGATCGACGCGAGCAGCGCGGGTCGGGAACCCGAATTCACCATCGCCCCGTTCACGATCGTGCCGGACCACACCAGCGAGGCGCATGCTAGCCCCCACGATCCGGAATGCATTGCCTGCAACATGCCCAATGCGCTGAATACGAATGTGCCGGCGGAAATCGTCGCCAGGATCGCGCGACTGCGTCCAGGCGTGAGGTCGGCGGCGGTGTACACATCGTGAAACGCCCGGTGCTCACCCACTTGCACAGCAATATAGGCGGCGACCCAGATCAGCGCGTTCTGCCAGCCGGTCAAAGCGTGGCATACGACCGCGACCGCGACTGCAAGGCCAACGCGAAATGCGAGTTGGTCGCGCCGCGCTACAACAACGCGCGCAAGCGCCGAAGCTGGGCTATCCATCGGGTCCATGCCCCAGAAGACGCCAGATCGGCTAATGCCGGCTAAAACTCGACCCAGTAGTACTACCCATGCAACGGGTCGTACGGACCGTCCAGCGGGGACATCGGCGGCTGGATTGGCCGTGCCTCTGAAGAAAGCTGGCGTTGCAAAGTCCTGGGGAATTTCCCAGCTCGGCTATTTGCGGTAGAGTTGTGGTAACCGAGGATCCGCTCCAATGCATGACCCTGCCGGCGTCAAGAAGTCTCCCGAATTTCCCATCCCCGCGCAGATGAAAGCCTGGGTTTTGGGCGACCCGGATGAGCTTTTCCTGCGCGACAAGCCCACCCCGGTTCCGGGGCGCGCGGAAGTTCTGGTCCGCATCGACGCCGTTGCCATCTGCGCAACCGACCTCGAGATCATCCATAGCGGGTCACCGGCGAGCATCCAGGGTGGCCTGCCCTTCAACAAGAACTTTACGCCCGGTCATGAATATATGGGCACGGTCGCCGCCCTCGGGCCCGCCGTCGACGAGTTTGCCATCGGCGAACGCGTTAGCGTGGAAATCCATGCCGGCTGCGGCCAGTGCAAGCGCTGCCGCCAAGGCATGTATACCTCGTGCCTCAACTACGGAAATCCTGACAAAGGTCACCGCGCTAACGGTTTCACCACCGATGGCGGTTTCGCCGAATATGCGGTCAATCATATCAACACGCTGGCACGGGTCCCCGACACCATGAGCGACGCGGAAGCCACGCTTGTCGTCACTGCCGGTACGTCGATGTACGGCCTCACCGAACTCGGCGGGCTGGTCGCCGGTGAAAGCGTCGTCGTCATTGGCCCCGGTCCGATCGGGCTGCTCGCGGTGGCCGTTGCCAAGGCGCTGGGGGCGAGCCCCGTGATTCTGACCGGAACCCGCAACAAACGCCTTGCGATCGGCAGGGAGTTGGGGGCGGACCGCGTCATCAATATCGCCGATGAGAACGCCGTCGATGTCGTCAGGCAGCTCACTGGCGGGATCGGCGCGGATTATGTGATCGAGTGCGCCGGCACCGAAGCCACGGTGAATCAAGCCATCCATATGGCCAATCGCGGCGGAAAGATCTGCCTGGCGGCCTTTCCGCACGAGCCGGTGACGACCGATCTGGCGCATCTGGTGAAGAACAACATTTACGTCTACGGCATTCGCGGCGAAGGCCGCAGCGCCACGCGGCGCGCGATGGCGCTGATGGCGGAAAAGCGGTTTGATGCGACGAAAATTCATACCCATACGTTTGCGCTCGACGATTTGCCCACCGCACTCCGGTATGCACGCGATCGGGTCGAGGATGCCATCAAGGTGGTGGTGACCGCGCGTCAGGCGGCAATGCTCAAGGGCGTGGCGGCGGAGTAGAAAATGATCCCGTCACCGACCGAACGAGATGAACTGTTCAAAGGCTTTGCGCGCGCCTTGTTCAAGAACGACATGGACGCGCTCTACAGGATCGTCACGCCCGACTTTCTCTGGAGCTTCCATGACGGCCTCGCCGTAACCAAGGCCCTCGCCGGCCCCACCGCCATTCGTGAGCATCTGATCGCGCAGAAGTCGCTATTCTCGGAGCAACGCTTCCACGAAGTCGCCTACCATCATGCCGGCGAGACGACCTTCATGACGTTTCGCGTCAGCGAGACCGTAAGAGCCGGCGGCGAGCAGCGAGAGCAGCGCGGCATCGAGCGCTACACGTTCAAGGACGGCATGCTCGCGACCAAGGACGTCTATCGCAAGCCGTCCACGCCTTGATCTGGAATCAAGCTGCGATAGCGGCGCCAGCACATACCGGGCAGTAGCGCTCCTTGATCTCGTTGTCGGCGCGCACGTCGCGTGCGGCGGCGTGATAGACCAACGTGCCCTGATATGCGGTTTTCCTGCCTCATCCTCGTTCAAATTCGTCGCAGCGCCGTCAGGATAATTTGCGGCGTCAGCGGGATCTCGGTGATAACCGCGCCAAACGGCTTGAGCGCGTCGTTCACCGCGTTCGCCACCGCCGCGGCGGCCCCCGCCGTGCCGGCTTCGCCTGCGCCCTTTGCGCCCAGCTCCGTCTCCGAGGTCGGCGACACCACATGACCGACATCGATGTCGGGCATTTCGCCGGACATCGGCACCAGATAATCGGCCATATTGGCGTTGGTCAGCTGGCCCCGCTCATCGTAGACGCACTTTTCAAACAGCGCCGCTCCGAGGCCCTGCACCACGCCCCCCCGAATCTGCTCATCGACCAGTTGCGGATTGATGATGGTGCCGCAATCCTCGACCACCCAGTGCCGAAGCAGTTTGACGAAGCCGGTGTCGGTATCGACTTCCAGCCATGAGGCCTGAACGCCATTGGTGAAGGCGAACGGATATTCGCGCGGCACGAAGTGGCGCGTCGCCATCAGCTCGGGCTGAATGCCCGGCGGCAGCGTATCGGGCCGGAAATAAACGATCCGTGCGAGTTCGCGCAGCTCCATGCGCGAAGCGCCGTCGCTGGCGTTCACGATCGCATTGCCGGCGATATCGAGTTCGGCCGGTGAGGATTGCAGGATGGCGGCGGCGACGTCGAGGATGTTCCTGCGCAAAATCTTCGCCGCCTGGAGTGCGGCCTCGCCGCCGATGCCGGCGCCGCGCGAGGCCCAGGTGCCGCCGCCGTAGGGCGTGTTGTCGGTGTCGCCCAGAATGACGCGGACGCGCTCCATCGAGACCCCGAGCACGCTGCCGACGATCTGCGCGGTGAGCGATTCCGAGCCCTGCCCCTGCTCGGTGATGCTGGTCTGGCAGATCACCGAACCCTGGGCATCCAGCCGCACCGCGACGCCGTCTTGCGAGGATATCCTGGCGCCCCCCACGCCGTAAAACGCCGCGCTGGGATTGGTGACTTCGATGAAGCTCGCAATGCCGATGCCGCGATGAATGTTGCTGGCCCGCAATGCCGCCTGTTCGGCGCGCAGCGCGTCGTAATCCATCATCGTCATCAGTTTGTTCATCGCGGCGTGATGCGACAGCAATTCAAACCGCAGGCCGGACGGCGACGCGCAAGGGTAGGCGTTATCGGCAATCAGGTTGCGGCGGCGGATCTCCACCGGATCCATCCCGATTTTGGCCGCTGCCAGATCGACCAGGCCTTCCGTCACCGAGCAGGCGATCGGATGGCCGACGGCGCGATACTGACACATCAGGTTCTTGTTCTGGAACACGACGCGGGCCCGCGCGCGATAATTCTTCGTCGTATACGGGCCGCCGACCAGATTGACGACCTGGTTGGCTTCGATGGCGCTGGTGCGCGGATACATCGAATAGGGTCCGATCCCGGTGAGATCGTCGATCTCGAATGCCGTAATGGTGCCGTCGCGCCTGACGCCGATCCGCCCCCGGCACCGATGGTCGCGGGCATGAATATCGGTATTGAAACTTTCGACCCGATCGGCGACGAATTTGATCGGCCGGCGCAACAGTTTCGACAGCGCGTAGCTGGCCATTTCGTCGGCGTAGATGTGGACCTTGATGCCGAAGGAGCCGCCGACGTCCTTGCAGACCACACGCACCTGCGATTCCTCGAGCCCAAGATGGAGTGCGGCGATGTTTTGCACCATGTGCGGCGCCTGCGTGCCCTGGTAGATCGTCAGCCTCGCCTCGGCGGCGCTCCAGTCGGCCACGACCGAACGCGGCTCCAGTGTCACGCCGGTGTGCCGTCCGAAAATGAAATCGGCTTCCACCACCGCATCGGAACCGGCGAACGCCGCGTCGACCTCGCCGGCGTCGAGGTTGCGCTCGAAAGCCAGGTTGTCGCCGAGCGAGGGATGAATCACCGGGGTTGCCGGATCGAGCGCGGTGCGCATGTCCGTTACCGCTTCCAGCTCCTGATATTCAACCCTGACGATCTCCGCAGCGTCCTCCGCCTCGGCGCGGCTGGCGGCCACGATGGCCGCGACGGCTTCGCCCTGCCAGCAGACGCGATCGATCGCAATGGCGTGCTGGGGCGCGGATTT
>JAYSPJ010000014.1:0-2223 GCA_043722155.1 Bradyrhizobium sp. | reverse complement strand
GCGGGCCGCAATACGCCGCCGCCGCGCGTAACGGTGGCAACTTCCTGGAAAACCTGTTCGGCGACAGGGGCAATCCCATCGCGCCAGACGGAGATCTCGGCCCGCAATCCGGAACCTACCGCACGGTCTGTGTCCGCACCTGCGACGGCGCCTATTTCCCGGTCTCGTTCGCCACCGTCCCGGGCCGGTTCCCGGATGATGAAAAGAGCTGCAAGGCACTTTGCCCGGCGGCGGAAGCCACGCTGTTCGCCTATCGCAATCCCGGCGAGGACATGAACCAGGCGGTCTCGATCAGCGGCCAGCCGTATTCCGCCTTGCCCAACGCATTTCGCTACCGTACCGAGTTCAATCCTTCCTGCGCCTGCAAGGCGGTCGGGCAGACCTGGTCCGACGCGCTGAAGACCATCGACGACAAGGCCGGCGCCGAACAGCAGGGCGACATCATCGTCACCGAAGAGAGCGCGAAGAAGATGGCGCGACCGCCGGCACCAAAGGCGGCTTCCGCCAAGAAGGGTGCAGCGACCACGGCCACCGCGCCGGCAACGGCCGCCCCCGAAACGCCGGCGCCTGCCGCCGATTCAACCGGCGCGGCCAAGGACAAGCCGATCCGTTCGGTCGGTCCGACCTTTATTCCCGCGCGCTAAACACTCCAGAGCTCTAACCCTCGAACGCTTCGGCCGATCCGCGGGCCGCGCGCGATACCAGGGCCTCGTCGGGTGCGGGCAGCGACTGGCCGGTGTCGCGGAATTTATTCGTAATGGGATAGCGGCGATCGCGCCCAAAGTTCTTCTGCGTCACCTTCACGCCCGGAGCCGCCTGCCGCCGCTTGTATTCGGCGATGTTGAGCAGCCGGTCGATCCGCGTCACCACGGCGGGATCGAACCCGGCGGCAATGATGTCGGCGAGCGGCTGCTCGCGCTCGACCAGCCGTTCCAGGATCGCGTCGAGCATGTCGTAGGGCGGCAGCGAATCCTGATCGGTCTGGTTTTCGCGCAGCTCCGCGGTCGGCGGCCGCGTGATGATGTTGACCGGGATGACTTCGCCGGACGGGCCGAGCGCGCCGTCGGGCTTCCACGAATTGCGCAAACTCGAGAGCCGGAACACCTCGGTCTTGTAGATGTCCTTGATCGGGTTGAAGCCGCCGTTCATGTCGCCATAGAGCGTGGCGTAGCCGACCGACATTTCCGACTTGTTGCCTGTGGTGACCACCATGGCGCCGGTTTTGTTGGAGATCGCCATCAGCAGCGTGCCGCGCGTGCGCGCCTGCAAATTCTCTTCGGTGATATCGCGCGGCAGGCCGGCGAAGGTGCCGGACAGGATTTTTTCAAAACCGTTCACCGCGTCCGCGATCGGCAGCACCTCGTAGCGGAAGCCGAGCGCTTTCGCGAGCTTCGCCGCGTCGTCGAGCGACACCTGCGCGGTGAAGCGAAACGGCAGCATCACGCCGCGGACACGGTCGGCGCCCAGCGCATCGACCGCGATCGCCGCGCACAGCGCCGAATCGATGCCGCCGGAGACGCCGAGCAGCACGCCGGGAAATCCGTTCTTGCCGACGTAATCGCGCAGGCCGAGCACGCAGGCCGCATAGTCGCCGTTGTCGCCGTCGACGATCGGCGCCACCGGCCCGCCGCAGCGCCAGCCCGCGTCGGTCTTGCGCCAGCACAGGGTCGTGATGTTTTCCGCAAAGGCCGGCAATTGCGCCGCCACCGAGAGGTCGGCATTCAGCGCGAACGACGCGCCATCGAATACCAGTTCGTCCTGTCCGCCGACCTGGTTGAGGTAGACCAGCGGAAGCCCGCTTTCGGTGACACGCGCGACTGCGATCGACAGCCGCAAATCATTCTTGTCGCGCGCATAGGGCGAGCCGTTCGGCACCACCAGGATTTCCGCGCCGGTCTCGGCGAGGCATTCGACGACGTTTTCGTAGTCCTCGGACTCCTCGAGCCAGATGTCCTCGCAAATGGGAACGCCGACCCGGATGCCGCGGATCGTCACCGGACCCGCGGCAGGCCCGCGCGCGAACAGCCGCTTTTCATCGAACACGCCGTAATTCGGCAAATTGGCCTTGAATCGGATGGCGGCGATGCGCCCGCCGTCCAGCAGGGCGCAGGCATTGTAGAGCTTGCCGTCCTCGACCCAGGGGGTGCCGATCAGCACCGCCGGACCGCCGTCGGCGGTCTCGCGCGCCAATTCCTCGACCGCCGCGCGGCAGGCCGCCTGGAA
>JAYSPJ010000013.1:0-6821 GCA_043722155.1 Bradyrhizobium sp. | reverse complement strand
AAATAATCAAGTTGCATGGCGGGCGATTAAGCGCCCGCGTTCTTGGCCGCGACCAGTTCGTCGATGCGGGCAGCGAGGTTCTTCAGGACAAAATATTGCTCGGTGGTCGCCTTGCCGTCGTTGACCTCCTGCGTCCACTTCTCAAGCGGCATCTTGATCCCGAACGCCTTGTCGATGGCAAACGCGATGTCGAGAAAATCGAGGCTGTCGATGCCCAGATCGTCGATGGCGTGGCTCTCCGGCGTGATCGTGTCGCGCGGGATGTCGCAGGTTTCGGCGATAATCGTGGCGATCTGATCGAATGTGGAGGACATCATTAAGCCTTTGATATATTGGAGGTAAATCCGATGGCGGCACGGAGTCAGGGCACGGCGCTCCGGAATGCCTCAGCCCCCAGCCGGAGTTGAGTGCCCGTATAACGGAGCGAGGCCCCGAGTTCAATGGAGGCGGGCCGCGAGGGGACCGGATTCGCGGGCAAAACGGCCGGATTCTCCTGAAAATTCATGGCGTTTTCGCGCGAAAGCCTGCCGTGGGATGGCTACCGGTTCGCATCAGGAAAACGCGTCAGAAGAAAAGGCCGGAGCCCGGTTCCGCTTCAACCGGAACCTGGACCTCGCTAGCTGCGCGGCGTCGAAATCTGGGCGCAGTCGCGCCGTCCCATCAGCACGCAATCCTGGGTCTTGCGCAGGTCGGCAATGCTCACCGCCAGCCAAATTCCGATCGCGGTCAGCGCGATGGTGAAGGCGAGGGCCGCGAGATTCGCCAGCATGCGATGCCGGAAATCGTCGGGTTCCTCGCGGTCGCGTTCAAAACGCGACAGATCCTGAGGCTGGTGTCCGCCGTCGCCGTGCCGGGGCTGATTGTCCCGCTGGCCCGGCGGATGCGCCAGGGTGCGCGGCCGGAATTTGAGCACGCGATGCTCGTCGTCCGACGTAATGGGCTGCTGGGTTTTCACTGCTGCCAGCTCCGGGAAATGCCGATCCCATTTAGCACGCCCGCGATGCGCCTCACAGAAAATGTTGGCGCGAATTGTTACATGGCACGGATGCGGCAATCGACCGGTGGAACCCGCTGCGGATCCGCGGGCCATGCCGGATGACCGTCAGGGCGGCGGCGCGTCTTTCGACCCGGCAGGGACGCGCGGCTTTGGCGCGGGCTCGTCCCTGCCGCCGAGCTTGCGATGCAGCCAGCGCTCGAGGCGGCGGCCGATCGTGAGCAGCATGAGCGCGATGACCAGCGCGGCGAGGACGATCCGCCATTGCCCGAGGCCGCAGGCGATGCCGATGCAGGCCGCAAGCCAGGTGCAGGCGGCGCTGGTGAGGCCGCGAATGCGGAAATGATGTTCGGCGCGAACGATGACGCCGGCGCCGAGAAACCCGATGCCGGTGAGGATGCCCTGGATGATCCGGCTGGCGGCATCGGAAACCCCGGTGCTGTCCCCGGATGGGCTGGCCAGCATCACGACCATCGCGGTGGCAAGGCCCACCAGGCCCAGCGTCTTCAGGCCGATCGGCTTGCCGTGAAGATCGCGGTTCAGCCCGATCAGGCCGCCGGCCAGGGTGGCGACGCCAAGACGCAGCACGATCTCGGGCCAGTCAAGCAATGGGACTTCTCCGTTTCAGCCGGGGTCGCTATTTCGGCAGGCGCCCCATCAGATAGAACTCGTCGTTCGGTCGCATCGCGGTGACGTTCGCCATCCGGTTCGACAGCGCGAAGAACGCGGAGATCGCGGCGATATCCCAGATGTCGTCGTCGCTGAAGCCGTGGCCGGCGATCACAGCAAAGTCCGCGTCCGAAACCTTGTGTGCCTCGGCGCTCACCTTCATCGCGAAGTCGAGCATGGCGCGCTGGCGCGGCGTGATATCCGCCTTGCGGTAGTTGACCGCGATCTGGTCTGATATCTGCGGGTTCCTGGCGCGGATGCGCAGGATCGCGCCGTGCGCGATCACGCAGTACTGGCACTGGTTGGCGCTCGAAGTCGCCACCACGATCATCTCGCGCTCGGCCTTGGTCAGGCCGCTGTCCCTCTCCATCAGCGCGTCGTGATAGGCGAAGAAGGCGCGGAATTCATCGGGCCGCCGGGCCAGCGTCAGGAACACGTTGGGCACGAAGCCGGATTTCTCCTGCACCGCGAGCAGGCGGGTGCGGATATCGTCCGGCAGGGCGTCGATGGCGGGGGTCGGGAAGCGTGTTGGTGCGGGGTGGGTCATGGAAGAATTCCGGCTCACCGCGAGATGCGGTCGGCGGAACCATAATGCTTGGTTGGATCAGCGCAAGGTGGGGCGGGTGTGAGGGCCGGCCCGTCCATGAAGTTGCGACGATAGAATAGTGCCGCTGATTTGCCCGACGTGTCAAAATGTTTTCGGCGGAAGTTCAAAGCCTCCAGCGCCCAACCCTTACTGTGCATGGGGTTGTTTTCGATATTTTTGTTTTGGAGGACATCCGGTGGCGAAAATGGCCGCGACATCGTCAGCGCAGCGGCTTCTTCAGCAGCGAGAAGCGGTCGGGATCGAGCCCCATCGACGGCTGCAGCATCGGCGCTTCCATCGTGCGTGGTTCGATGGAGCGGGCGGCGGGACGTTCGTTGAGGCCGGGATCGTTGGGAACGTCGCGATGCGAGGTGGCGCCGCGCCAGCGCTCCAGCACCGCGCCGACGAAATGCATGTCGTGGCCGGCGGCGACCGACGGCACGGTCGATATCGTGGCTTCGCTGCGCGGCAGTTGGTGGATCGGCACCTCCTTGAAGCGCAGCCGCGTCGGCAGCGCGACGCCTTCGCCGAACGCCAGCACTTCGCGGGTGCCGAGCGAGGGCACGAACGACAGCAGGTTGGCCGCGGCGTCCGAGACCGCCGAGCGCAGCAGCGCCTGGTCGCGGTCGTTGGCCAGCCGCATCGCGAACAGCGTGTTGCACTGGGAAATGATGGTGGCGTCGAGTTCGGCGGGGCGCTGGGTGACGAGGCCGAGATAGACGCCGTATTTGCGGCCTTCCTTGGCGATGCGCGAGACCGCCTTGCGGGTCGGGCCGAAACCGATGTTGCGGTCGGCGGAAGCGTAGCGATGCGCTTCCTCGCAGACGAACAGCAGCGGCGAGACGCCGTCGCTCCACAGTCCGAAATCGAACGCCATCCGGCACAGCACCGACACCACGGAGTCGACGACTTCGGCGGGGAAGCCGGCGAGCTGCATGATGGTCATCGGCCGGCCGTTGGCGGGCAGCCGGAACAGATGGCTGATCACTTCCGCCATGGTGTCGCCGCCGACATTGGCGTTGTCGAACATGAAAGCGTAGCGCGGATCGTTGCGTACGATCTCGATCCGCGAAATCAGCTTGTGATAGATGATGCGCGACGAGCGGTTCTCGAGCTTGCCCATGCGTTCGTCGATCAGCGAAATCAGATCGACCAGCCGGTAGGGAACCGGGGTATCGACGGTGTAGCCGATCGTCTTGGGGTCGATGCGCTTCAGTCCGACCCGGTCGGCGTTCTGGTACTGCGTATAGATGCCCTTCGCCATCGGAATGACCTCGGCGAGGATGTCGAGTTCCTCGGGCACCCCGGGCCGGCCGGCAAACAGCACGTCGACGATTTCCTCGAAATTGAACAGCCAGAACGGCAGCTTCAGATTGCGCGGATTGAGGACCAGCGCGCGGTCGCCGAAACAGCGGCCATATTCGTTGTGAACGTCGAGCAGGAAGACACGCAGGTTGGGCCGCGACTTCAGAATTTCGTTCAGCAGCAGCGATACGCCGCTGGATTTACCGACGCCGGTGGATCCCAGCACCGCGAAGTGCTTGGAGAGCATTTCCTCGACATCGACATAGGCGATGACGGACGAATCCTGCTGCAGGGTGCCGACATTGATCTGATCCGATCCGGTCGGGGCGTAGACCGTGCGAAGCTCCTGATTGGTAATCAGTTCGACGGCATCGCCAATGGTCGGATAGTTGGTGACGCCGCGCTGGAATTTGGGGCGCTCCGGACCGCCGAGGATTTCGCCGAGCAGATCGACCCCGGCGCTGGCGATATAGACGTCGGAGGACGGCAGGTCCTCGCAGGTAACGTCCGTGATCATGGCGACGATGGTGGAATTGGCGCAGCGGATGCTGACGAACCGGCCGACGGTCGCCCTGACCGCCGAGACGGCCAGTTGGCTCGCTGCCAGCAGCCCGACCCGGGCGAGGGATCCGCGCACTGAAATCACACGTCCGAAGGATGTCACAGCGGTTGAACCTGGCATGTCATGAATTGGGTCAGCGTTCACTATGGAGGCGGGGGTTGGAGAAACGGTTAAGCGCAGGGAATTCGAGGTCGGTTAAATCTGCGGTATCTTGGTCAATTTCGTTTTGTTAAGCCGCCCCCGTGAGCCCGCATCGGTCGATTTTGCTGGAAAATCGAGGTTTTTGCCGTTCGTCCATCGGTGCCGGCGGCGTGCGTCCCCTTAACCCCGCGTTTACCAAGGCAGGAAGAGGGGGCACTCGCCGAAGTCCTCGTCGATGTCCGGGACCGGCTGAAGCCTGCGCGGCGCGAACAGGTTCTCGCCGTCGAATGAGCCGGTAGACACCGGCGGCCGATATTCGCGCGGCCTGCTTTATTGCATCGCAAAGTGACCGCTGCCCGCGGGCGGAATCGCCATGAAAGTTGTGCTTCGACAAAGACGGGGCGGGCACGTCGTGGACTATTTTATGATGGAGGTGTTTATGCCGATCGGCTTCGACGATCTGGTGCAGGACGTCATGAACGAGTGGCCGGCGACCATCCGAGTCTTTCTCGACTTCAGGATGGGATGTGTCGGCTGCCCGATCGCCTGTTTCCACACCGTGGACGACGCGTGCCGAGAGCATCACGTCGATCGCGACGCCTTCTTGAAAGCGTTGCGCGAAGTTGCCGCATCAGAACTCGCGCTCCCGGAAATCTAGCCGTTTTCGCTCAAACATATTGATCTGGGTCGAATTGTTTCCCGCGCAGCTGGCAATCTTGATGTGCGGGCAACGAAGCAGGCGGAGGTCAACACCACCAGGGGATTGAAACCATGGCAGCTCCCACGCCGGATGATCTGAAAACCGCGTCACAGACCGCCGTGCTGTGCGGTATCAACCCGCGGACGGTCCAGGCCCTTCTGGCACCCGCGACGGTGGTCGATCTCGGCCCCGGCGACGCCCTGTTCCGGCAAGGCGAGCCCGCGGCGGCCTTCTTCATCGTCATCGAGGGCTGGATCAAACTGTACCGGATCACGCCTGCCGGCGACGAAGCGGTCCTTCATGTCCTGACTAAAGGCGAGAGCTTTGCCGAGGCGGTCGCCTTCGATGGCGGGCGCTATCCGGCCACGGCTTCCGCCGCTACCGATTCCCGGGTTGTCCTGATCCCGGCTCACCACGTGATGTCCTGCATTCGCGAGATGCCGGATATCGCCATCGCGATGATCGCGTCAACATCGCAGCAGCTTCATCGCCTGATTCAGCGTGTCGAGCAGCTTTCGGCGCAAAGCGGTCTGCAGCGTGTGGCGGAGTTTCTCGCCGGCTTGTGTCCGAGCATCGACGGCTCCTGCACGATTTCGCTGCCTTACGACAAATCGCTGATTGCCGGGCGGCTCGGGCTCAAGCCGGAATCGCTGTCCCGCGTCTTCGCCAAACTTCGGCTGATGGGCATAGACGTTCGTGCGTCCGACGTCGTCGTCAACGAGGTCGCGCAGCTCCGCAATCTCGTCGCCAGCGATCGAATCAAGGCGCGCGGCCGTGCATTCCAGCCGAGGCCCTTGAAGGCTCGAGCATTGGCTTCGGCCTCGGCCGACCTTCCCTCAGCGTAGCAGTGATTTGATTCTCGGCAGGATGCTGGCGCGCCACTCCGCCGCGCCAAAGCGCTGCTCCACGATTTCGTGGTCCGACACGACAAGCCACAGCGGCACGCCGTCGCTGCGCCTGAGACCGCTCCGATAGCGGCGGATTTCATCTGGCCAGTTTTCGTCCTTCAGGACATCGTGGAGATGCGGTGACTTGATCTCCCGATAGGTGATGCGTGGAAACTCGGCGGAAGCAAGGAAGGCGGCTCCTTCGCCGGTTTGCCAGGCTCGACACGGCGCGCAATCCTCGGCGCCGACATACAGCAGCATGACCTCTGAATCGCGCGCGGGCCTTGCGGCGTGGCTCGCCCACACCGTCACCGCAATCGCCACGACGATGCCCGCGCCAACGAGCGTTCGGCGAAGGCTCGCAGAACGGCATGCCGGTGGAGCGACGAGCCGAATTCCAGACATGGCGAATTATTTCTGTTGTCGGCCGGGTCATCCTTGACCGCGGTCAAGGATGGCGCGCGCGAGCCAGATAGATTTGAGTTCTTCATTGGAAGGTCGAGGGGTCCCGCCATGCCGCCAAACGAACAGCCTCAGAGCTTCGAGCGCGTGCCGACGATGCAGCGGATTCTCGACAACCCGTTCCTGCTGCTGTTTCTCGGCGTCACGCTTCCGACGGTTCTCTATCTGATCTGGGGCGTGATGGAAGTCGCCTCGATTCCCTTGGCGAAATGAAGATTGCAAGCTGCACCCACCGCGCCGATGCGCGAATCGTTTTGAGAAGGGGAGATCGACATGGCCGTCACACCGCCCGAACAACGAATTTGGTGGAACGAGCCTATCGAGAGGGTCGAACTGGTCTGGATCGTGATCGCCTTCCTCTGGGGCCTGTTCATGTTCGGATTCATGATCACCTGGCATTTCATAGGTCAGCAGAATCTCAGCAAGGAAGCCTACCGCATCACGCCGTCGGCCTATGAGGCCAAGGTCGACGAGTTCGCCAAGAAATTTCAGGTGCGTGAGGAGAAAGGCATACC
>JAYSPJ010000012.1:0-2797 GCA_043722155.1 Bradyrhizobium sp. | reverse complement strand
GGTGGGTGCGATCTTCAGCGGTATCAGCCTGGGTTCCATCCTGCTGCTGGTCGCGCTGGGACTGGCCATTACCTACGGTCTGATGGGTGTCATCAACATGGCGCACGGCGAGTTGATGATGATCGTGGCCTACATCACCGCCTTCCTGTTCCACAAGGGCGTGCCTTCCCCGCTCGCCATCTTCTTCGCCGGCCTGGGTGCCGCGCTCATCGGCATCCTGCTGGAGCGATTCATCATCCGCCGCTTCTACCAGCAGTTGCTGTCCTCGATGGTCGTGACCTGGGGCATCAGCCTGATCATCAGCCAGGGCTTCCTGCTGCTGTTCGGGCCGACGACGCTCAACATTCCGACACCGTTCGGCAGCTTCGCCGTCGCCGAGCAGACCTTTGGTGTCTATCGCATGGTGTTGTTCGGCGTCGCCGTCGCGCTGGTGCTCGCGGTCTGGGTGATGTTCCGGTTCACCCGCTTCGGCGTGCTGGCACGAGCGACCATGGAGAACCCGGCGATGGCGGAAGCACTCGGCACGTCGACATCGGTGGTCCATGCGACGACGTTCGGCGTCGGCTCGTTCCTCGGCGGCGTTGCCGGTGGCATGTTCGCCCTCACCGCGACCATCTCGCCGTTCTTCGGCGGCAACTACACGCCACTCGCCTTCATCACGATCGTGGTCGGCGGCGCCGCCAACCCGGTGGCAGGCCTGGTCGCCAGCGTGCTCGCGCTGGCCGGCGTCCAGACCGTCATGAATGGCATCTTCAACGTCTATGTCGGCTACGTCGGCATGTTCGCCGCCGCGATCGTAATCCTTCTGGTCTTGCCGCGCGGCATCTCCGACTATCTCGAAACCCGCCGCCTGGCGGGCGCGCGCAGGTAGGCTGTGAGCGCAACCATCCGGTTCCTGCGGTCGGCGGTTGCCGGCCTGAACGGCCCGCAGACCCTGGGACGCGGCCCCGGCTTCTGGGGCGGCTTCGTGATCGTCGTGGCAGCCATCGCCCTGAGTCCCCTGGTACTGGGGCGCTTCCAGATCATCAACTTCAGCAACTTCCTGGTCTCGGGCCTGCTGGCGCTGAGCCTGGGCCTGATCTGGGGATACTGCGGCGTGCTCAGCCTCGGGCAGGCGGCGTTTCTCGGTATCGGCGGCTACGCATACGGCATCACCGCCATCAACCTGATCACCGACCACGGCAACACGACGCTGGCTTTCTTCGTCGGCGTTCTCGTCCCGGTCGTGTTCGCGGCGGTCATCGGCAGCGTGATGTTCTATGCACGGCTCAAGGGGGTCTATGTCGCAATCCTGATGCTGGTGATCTCGCGCCTCTGCGAACTGTTCCTGCTGCAGACGGCCGACCCCCGGTATCACCTGGGCGCCGCCGCCCTGGGCGGCTCCAACGGCCTGCGGCCCGCGTCGCCCAGCGACCCGTCGATGCCCAACCTGATCTTCGGCCTCGGCGGTTTCAACTGGGAGTTCGATGGCCGCAGTCTCGCCTTCTTCTATCTCGCGCTGGCGATTCTCGTGGTGGTCTATCTTGCGCTTCGAATCCTGCTGAACTCCAGCTTCGGGTTCATTCTGGTCGCGGTGCGGGAAGACGCCGACCGCACCGAGACCTTCGGCTACGACACGCGCCTGATCCAGCTCGTGGTCTTCTGCATCGCCGCAGCCATCGCCGGGCTCTCGGGCGTGCTCTACACCGCCTGGGGTACCTTCATCCACCCCAACTCTTTCGGCATCGCCAACAATATCCTGCCGATCATCTGGGTCGGCGTCGCCGGCCGGAAGGACCTCACCGCGGGCCTTGCCGGCGCCCTCGTCCTGCAGTGGATATCGCTCACCCTCGCGGCCAAGGGCGAGTACGCGCTGATCGCGATGGGCGTGATCCTCGTGACCGCGATGATGATCGCACCGGAAGGTCTGCTGACCGGTCTGGTCGGTCGCTTCCGGGAATGGCGGCAGGCGCAGTCCCGCAGCAAGCCCGCGCTGGACTGCCATGCATCCCCGTGACCTCTCGATGATGCAGGCACCGCAAGCACCGTTGCCCGATCCTGCCGCCGTGGCGCTATCCGTGCGCCGTCTGGTCAAGGCATACGGCGGCGTGCGCGCGGTCGACAGCCTGGACCTGGTCGTGCGCACCGGCGAGATCCATTCGGTCATCGGACCGAATGGCGCCGGCAAGAGCACGCTGTTCAAGCTGCTCATGGGCACGGAACGACCGACATCAGGGGTCGTGATGCTGGGTGACCAGGACGTGACCTCGCTGCCCGCGTTCCGCCGCGCACGGCTCGGGCTCGCGGCGAAGTTCCAGAACGTGCCGATCTATCAGGAACTCACGGTCGCACAGAACCTGTTCGTGCCGCTGCACCGCAAGTTCGCCGGGCCCGACATCCCCGGCGAAACCGAACTTGCGCTGGCACGCGTCCATCTCGCCGGCACGCAGGAACTGCCCGCCAGAAGCCTCTCGCACGGCCAGCAGCAGTGGCTCTCCATCGCCATGGCGCTCGCCGCTCGCCCCCGCGTCCTGCTGCTGGATGAACCGACCGCCGGCATGTCGATGGAGGAATCGCGGGACACCGGCGTGATCGTCAAGTCGTTGAACGCCACCGGCGTGACCGTTCTGGTCATCGAGCACGACATGGCGTTCGTGCGCCAGCTCGAGAGCACGGTGAGCGTGATGCACTACGGCAAGCTGTTCGCGCAGGGCACCATGGACGACATCGAGCGCGATCCGGAAGTACGCCGGATCTATCTGGGGAGTGGCGACACATGAGCCACCCGACGAGGGGGACTGCATCGCGTGGAGCAGGG
>JAYSPJ010000011.1:0-5120 GCA_043722155.1 Bradyrhizobium sp. | reverse complement strand
GATCGGGGCGACGACGGCGCGGGCCCGGACGCTGCGAATGGTGGGAGTGGCTTTGCTCATGCTGGTTTCCTCACTCGACACTATACCACCGCAGGAGGCGGAGCGCCGCCCAGTCGGTCGCGACCTGTTCGATCAGCCAGCGACCGGCGAATTCGGCAGCGAAAGCGATCCGCTGGGTCTGCCCGGGATCGATCGCCAGCGTATCCAGCCAGAACGGCTTCCAGCCGTCGTCGAGACGGTCGAGCAGTCGGAAATGATGGCCGTGGAGATGGAACACGGTCGCGATCCCGGCGCGGTTGGTCAGGGCCAGAACCACAACGCGGCCGGCCCTGGCGCGGAACGCGGGGGCGGCGGAATTGACAAAATTCGCCGGGATCGCCCAGTCGGCTGGCGGTCCGCCGAGCGCAAGGTCGATGCGCAAGGCGCCGCTGAGGTCGAGCCGGGCTGGCAGGCCATTGGAGGGCAGCGGGGCGGCCGCGGGCAGCGGCGCGGGCCTGACCGGTGGCTCCCCGGAGGTGACCAGCCGGGCGATTGGGTGGGCCTCCTTGCCGTCATGCAGCAGAATCGATGAGGCCGAGCCGGGCGTCGCCGTCGCATCGACAAACGCATCGACCCGGGTTCCCGGCGCCAGCACGAGCGCGCCGCCGCGGGCGAGGAACGGCTCGGCCGGCTGGCCGTCGAGGGCCATCACCCGCACATCGTGATTTTCCATTTTGACAGCGATGACAGCGCGTTGGCAGCCATTGACGAAGCGAAGCCGCAGCCGCTGATTGGAGCGGGCAGGGATGTCGAGCGTGGTCAGCCCGTTGATGGTGTAGAGCGGAGCCGTGTCCTTCGGATCGATGCCAGTCGCGATCGCGGTTCCGTCCGGGCGCAGCCGCCAGTCTTCGATCAGCAACACCTCGTCGCGGTCGACGGCGACCGGCTCGCTCTCGCCGACGATCAGCGCCCGCGCCCGGGAGGGGCGGACCTGACCATCGCCGAGCAGGCGAAGGTCGCACAGGAAGGTGCCGGCGTGACGCAAGGGAATCGCCAGGCTTTCCTTCGCCCCGGGCGCCAGCGGCGCCCGCGCGACCAGCGGTTCGGCAGCCGCAACCCCGCCGAGCCCACGCCAGCTTGCGATCGCCGGGACCGGGAGTCCGTTTCCGAGCGTGACCTCAAGCGTCTCGCCGCGCTTGAACCTGAAACCGGGTCCGGATGCCGGCCCCTCCAGTGTCCAGACCGGCGTGTCGGGCCCTCCCGGACGCAAGGCGATGACGCCTTCTTTGGCCTGCAGCGCCAGAGACGGCCGTGGCTGGGCGTCCGCGATCGAAGGCATCACCGGGGCAAGGGCGGTTGCGCCCAAACCGGCCAAGAGCTCGCGTCGGTCCAGCCGGAGAATACGATCTGCCATAGGGTCGATGCGGACCATTTTTGGCTTGAGAAGTCCAGTCGTCGCAGCTACCTCCAGAAGGCTCGAGAACGGCCATTTTTTTGCTGCGAACCGGTGCGCCCATGTTATAAGCCCGCCGCAACAATCGCGTTTATGGCCTGGATGTCGTCATCCGGGTCATAAACGTGATTGATTCCATTAACTTGGAGCATGATCGGCCGCCCGAAAACCGCTTCACACTTTTCGGCGATCATGCTCGGACATTGCGGCCGGACATGATGCTAGCAAGCGGGCGTGGCGGAACTGGTAGACGCGCTGGATTTAGGTTCCAGTGACGAAAGTTGTGGGGGTTCGAGTCCCTCCGCCCGCACCAAGCGCTGACAGCGTTTGCATGACGATTGCTGGAGGACCTGTTTCCAAAGGGGTAAATTCCCAAGGGGAAACGGGACCGCCGAACCACCGGCGCAGGTTTTGAAGCCTCGCGCCGACCAGATTGACAATGTCCGTGCCGCAGAGGCCGGACCAAGCGGGAAGAAGATTGACGCCATGCAGGTCACAGAAACCCTCGCCGAGGGCTTGAAGCACGAATTCCAGATCAGCGTTCCCGCATCGGATCTCGATGCCAAGGCGGACGCCAAGCTGGTTGATCTCAAGGACAAGGTCAAACTCAACGGCTTTCGCCCGGGCAAGGTGCCGGTGAGCCACCTCAAGAAGGTGTATGGCCGCTCCGTGATGGCCGAGACCATCGACCAGACCATCCGCGAGACCAACACGCAGATTTTCACCGAGCGCGGTTTCCGTCTCGCGACCGAACCCAAGATCACGATGCCCACGGAGGCCAAAGAGGTCGAGGATATCCTCTCGGGAAAATCCGATCTCACCTACACCGTCTCGATCGAGGTGGTGCCCGCGATTGCGCTCGCCGATTTCAAGAGCTTTACCGTCGAGAAGCCGGTCGTTGAAGTGACCGACACCGACGTCGACGAGGCCATCAAGCGCATCGCCGACCAGAATCGTCCCTACGCCGCCAAGGCCGAGGGTGGCAAGGCCGAGACCGGCGATCGGGTCACGATCTCCTTCAAGGGCAGCATCGACGGCGTGCCGTTCGACGGCGGCGCCGGCGAGGGCATCCAGGTCGTGATCGGCGCCGGGCAGTTCATTCCCGGTTTTGAGGAGCAATTGGTCGGCATCGCGGCCGGGGAAACCCGCACACTCAAGGTTTCGTTCCCGAAGAACTACGCCAGCGAGAAGCTCGCCGGCCAGGCGGCCGAGTTCGAAACCACCGCGACGCTGATCGAGTCGCCGCAGGACAGCACCATCGACGACGAGTTCGCCAAGACGCTCGGCCTCGAATCGCTCGACAAGCTGAAGGAAGCCGCGCGCGAGCGGCTGGTGGCCGAATTCGCCGGCGCCACCCGCCAGCGGGTCAAGCGCATGCTGCTGGACCGCCTCGACGAAGCCCATCGCTTCGAGGCGCCGCCGTCGCTGGTCGAGGAAGAGTTCAACCTGATGTGGAACTCGATCAAGGCCGAGATGGAGTCCGGCGGCAAGACCTTCGCCGATGAAGACACCACGGAAGAGGCCGCCAAGGAAGAATACCAGAAGATCGCCGATCGCCGGGTCCGGCTCGGCCTGGTGCTGTCCGAGATCGGTGAGAAGAACAAGATCACGGTCACCGACGACGAAGTCAGTCGCGCGGTGATCGAGCGTGCGCGCCAGATGCCCGGCCGCGAGAAGGAAGTCTGGGACTACTATCGCAGCAATACCAACGCGCTCGCCCAGCTTCGTGCACCGATCTACGAGGACAAGGTCGTCGATTTCATCCTTGAATTGGCCAACGTGACCGAAAAGAAGGTCACCCGCGAAGACCTCTATAAGGACGAAGATGCGGAGAAGAGCGCGGCCTGACCTGACCAATACGTCAGTCCGGCGTTAAGGTTGAGGAGCGAAAGCGGCATGGCGACGGTATCCGTCGCTATGCCCGGTGCGGCGAATCAGCTTCAACTGCGACCAATTCCGCACGCTGTTGACCCGGGCTTGTTACCGGGGAATTGGCCCATATCTGAAACTTGTCGTTTAAGTCCTGCATCACGGGACGTTCGTCCACGCCCGGCAAATCTCAGGCTCCCTGCCTTGCCGATGGATGTTCGCCTCCGCCAACCTGTCTACTAACACTCTACTAACCTTTGGGTGACAAATGCGCGATCCGGTCGAAACCTACATGCAACTCGTGCCGATGGTGGTCGAACAGACCAACCGTGGCGAACGCGCCTACGACATCTTTTCGCGCCTCTTGAAGGAACGCATCATCTTCCTGACCGGACCGGTCGAGGATGGCATGTCGACGCTGGTCGTCGCGCAGCTGCTGTTTCTCGAGGCCGAGAATCCGAAGAAGGAAATCTCGATGTACATCAACTCGCCCGGCGGCGTGGTGACGTCGGGCCTTGCGATCTACGACACGATGCAATTCATCCGTCCGCCGGTGTCGACGCTTTGCACCGGGCAGGCGGCGTCGATGGGATCGCTGCTGCTGGCCGCCGGCCACAAGGATATGCGCTTTTCGCTGCCGAATTCGCGCATCATGGTGCACCAGCCCTCCGGCGGCTTCCAGGGCCAGGCCACCGACATCATGCTGCACGCCCAGGAAATCCTGAACCTGAAGAAGCGGCTCAACGAAATCTACGTGAAGCACACCGGCCAGACCTTCAAGGCGATCGAGGACGCGCTGGAACGCGACAAGTTCCTCACTGCCGAAATGGCCCGCGACTTCGGTATCGTCGACAAGGTGATCGACAAGCGCCAGGAAGAGCCGGCGGCGAAAACCCCGTAATGGCCCGACGCCGTACGTTGCCTTGACCCGAACACCCGCCTCGGCGGGCAATTCCGGCCGCGGGTGGGACATCTATGCCCCCCAATGGGCAGCAAGTTCCGCTTTCGTGCTGGTCGGGCGGCGTGGCAATCGCGCAACGCCTGGGCGATTTCGACAGCTGCGCATGGCTTGAAAGCCGCAAATCACGGTATTGTCACGGGTACCGGGTGTCCGCACAATTAGCGAATTCTTGATAGTCGGGTGCGACCATGGTTGGCTAGCTGGGATAGGTTATGCTTGCGGGGGATTCGAGTTAGCCGCGATTCGTGCGGTATCTGAAGCTAGGGTCTTTTTTGGTACGGATTTTGCTCTATCTAGAACTTGTGCCGGCGATGTGCCGGAACGGGGCGATCGAGCGGACGAGATCGAACGGCGGACGGAGATAAGAATGAGTAAGGTCGGTACGAGCGACTCCAAGAACACGCTGTATTGCTCGTTCTGTGGCAAGAGCCAGCATGAAGTCCGCAAATTGATCGCGGGTCCCACCGTATTCATCTGCGACGAATGCGTTGAGCTGTGCATGGACATCATCCGGGAGGAAAACAAATCCTCGCTGGTGAAGTCGCGCGACGGCATCCCGACCCCGAAGGAAATCTGCAAGGTCCTCGACGATTACGTGATCGGCCAGAGCCACGCCAAGAAGGTGCTCTCGGTCGCCGTCCACAATCACTACAAGCGGCTCAATCACCAGACCAAGCACAACGACGTCGAACTCGCGAAGTCGAATATCCTGCTGATCGGTCCGACCGGCTCGGGCAAGACGCTGCTGGCGCAGACGCTGGCGCGGATTCTCGACGTGCCGTTCACCATGGCGGATGCGACGACGCTGACCGAAGCCGGCTATGTCGGCGAGGACGTCGAGAACATCATCCTGAAGCT
>JAYSPJ010000010.1:0-5046 GCA_043722155.1 Bradyrhizobium sp. | reverse complement strand
TCACGCATCACTTCCCAACGTTGTCCAATTACTGAATCATTTGCCATGCACCGGAGAATATCCGATGACTCTTAATTCAACAAGTTATTTGTTAACAGTACCTAAGCGGCGTCGGCAACTGAACGCGCAAAGCAACCATGAGTTTCGACCAGGACGCCTTCATCAGTTACGCGCATATCGACAACGAGCCGCTGACGCCCGGCCAGAAGGGCTGGGTGACGCAGTTCCATGCAACTCTGCAGGCGATGCTGAGCCAGCGCCTCGGCCTGGTGCCGGCGCTGCACCGCGGCCTGATGGCCGGCGCCGGCAACGTGTGGCGGGTGGCCACGCTCCGTCCCGGCAACCGGCCGTTGCGCGCGCTCGCCGAGGCGCTGGCGCAGCCCGGCATGCTCGGGTCCGCGCAGGTTGACGAATCGGTATTCACGCCGGCCGAGATGATGGAGGCGCTGCTTCGCATGAGCAAGCTCGGCATCGTCGATGCATTCGAGCAGGCGCATCTCGAACCACACCAGAACCTGCTCGTGGTCGTCGAACAGTTCGAGGAATTGTTTCGCTACCAGGCTCTGGCCTTGTCGAAGGCCGCGGCCGCACCCGCGACACGCAGCGGCGAGGATGCCACGGCGTTCGTCAACCTGTTGCTCGAGGTCGGCGCACACCCCGAGCTGCCGGTACGCGTCGTGCTGACGATGCGCTCGGACTTCCTCGGCGAATGCGCGCAGTTTTTCGGCCTGCCCGAGGCCATCAACCGCGGCCAGTACCTGGTGCCGCGAATGACGCGCGATGAGCGCCGTTCGGCTATCGCCGGGCCGGTAGGCGTCGGCGGCGCCGCGATCGACCCGGTGCTGCTGACCCGGCTGGTCAACGACGTCGGCGACAACCCCGACCAGCTCTCGATCCTGCAGCACGCGCTCAACCGCACCTGGGCGCGCTGGTAGCGGGACGGCGGCAGCGGCGCGCTGGCGCTGCCTCATTACGAGGCTGTGGGAACGATGGCGCATGCCCTCAACCAGCATGCGGAAGAAGCCTTCAGCGAGCTTGCCGAAGGCCGGCCGCGGGCTTTGGCCGAGGCGCTGTTCAAGGCGATCACCGACAAGGTGACGGACGCCCGCGGAACGCGCCGCCCGACGCGGCTGGACACGCTGTGCGAGGTTACTGGCGCCAGCGCTGCGGAGCTGGCGCCGGTGATCAACGTATTTCGCGATCCGGCACGCTCGTTCCTGATGCCGCCGGCCGGTACGCCGCTGAACCCCGACTCGCCGATCGACATCTCGCACGAGAGCCTGATGCGCGTGTGGGACCGGCTGCGCGCCTGGGGCGACGAAGAAGCGCAATCGGCGCAGACCTATCGCCGGCTCGCGGAGATCGCCGAGCTGCACCGTGCCGGCAGCGCCGGGCTGCTGCGCCAGCCCGACCTGCAATTCGCCATCAACTGGCAACGACGCCAGCAGCCGAACGCCGCCTGGGCCGGGCGCTACCGGAGCGGCTTCGAGGCGACGACGGAGTTTCTGAAACGCAGCGCGCAGGCTTTTCAGGAAGAGCGCCGCAAGGAAGGGGCACGTGCCAGGCGATGGCGCTGGATCGCTATTTCGCTTATCGGCGGGCTGGCGACCGTCGCGGCGGTGCTGCTATTGTTCTATCTTCAGGCCGACGAGGCGCAGGGTCTGGCCAAAACGGCCTTGGGCCAAGTCAAAGAAAGCCGCGAGGATGCCGACAAGGCGCGCGCGCAACTCGAAAGCGCATTGAACGTGCTCCGGGGCCAGTCCAATTGGGCAAGCGTGTACCAGGAAGCGGTCCGCACCGCGCCTGAGGTGCGCCGCACCGTCGAGCAGGCGGTGCAGAGCAGGTCGCTCACCTACCTGCAGTATGCCGACCCGGGCCAGAAGGCGCTGGTCGAGCGCCTGCGCCTGCATCTTGAGAAGGCAGGTTACGCGGCGCCTGGCTCCGAGCAGGTCGCGGCGGCGCCGTCACGCTCCGAGCTGCGCTACTTTCGTGAAGCCGATGCCGGCGACGCCGCGGCCCTCGCCGAGCTTCTCACGCGCTGGAACTGGGGCGTGATCAAGCCGGTCTTCGTCAAGGGCTACGAGGCGCGGACCAAACCGCGGCAGATCGAGATCTGGCTCGCGCGCCCGGATGCGGCCGAGATCAGCCGGCTGCTTCAGCAGATCAACGGCGCGACGCCCGAACAGGACAAGGCCGCCCGCTACACCGCGACGCTGCTGGCGATTCCCGAGGCGCTGGCCCGCTACACCGCGTCGCCGCTGGCGATTACCGAGGCGCTGGCGCTGCTCGGGCCGAAAAATAGCGATGTGCTGTCGGCCTCCGGGCGGATCAATACGCTGAACTTCCTGACGCGAACCGCGCCACTCGCCTGGGACCAGGCACTGGTAGCCGACGGGCGCGAGGTCGTCGAGTTCATCCGCTCGCGTGCCGACGTGAGCGAGCGGACTGCGGCCGAACTCGACCGCCTCGCTCGTCTGCTGGAAGCGGTGCGGGCGGGTGATGCGGCGGCGCCGGTGGGCAGATGAGTCGTTTCAGTATCACCGGCTGGTCGGGTCGCTGTGGAATTCAGGCTTGCAAACTCTAGAAAAGCTGCTCGCCCGCTATGAATTCATATCGCCTGAATCGCGGCCCTGCAACTGACTGCGGTGTGAGGTGACCTTAGCTGAGGCGGGTGGGGTTGGGTGTGTCAATGCAAGACTTCCCTCTGGGCCCTCCCGAAACTTTGGCAGGCCGGGCCACTTTTTATGCATTGAATCGACCGCTCGCCCAATAGATACGAGCATGAGAAGCTATTGAAACTGTAGCGTTTTCCTGGCCGACTATGCAAGATGGGAGACCTGACCCCGTGCTAATCCTGACCCCGTGCTAGTCCGTGACCCCGTGCTAGTCCGACGTCCTTCGGCCTTCGGCGCTATGGGCTCGTGACCAACGTCTGCCGCACGAGACAGCGCGACCCGTCACATGGCCTCCGAAACGCCGCAAACGCACCCCCCACCCCCCAAATCTCCCGAAACCCCTTCTCCCGAATATTCCCCGCCGTCGCCATCCCTCGAGCCATCCCCGTCGCCCTCACATTCCCCAGCGGATCCACGTGGCAGATCACGTTGCCGCATTCGCACCCGAAGTTCTTCAGCATCCGCCTACACGGAAACGGCGCCATGTGCGGCATCTCGACCTCCAATCCGCCCTTCTGTTGAAGCGCGCCGGCCTCCTCCCACAGCAACATCGTCTCTTCCTCGCCGAGCATGAGCTCCCGGTGCGCTGCGGCCCGTCCAACCGGCATCACGGCGTCGACTACCAGCCTCGCGACGCCCAGCCGCCGCGCCAGGGCGCCCAGCCCGGGAAGATCCCCAGCATTGGTCTTCATTAGAACCCGGTGCAGCACCATCGGCACCCCGAGCGTCCTGAGGTTCTCGATCCCCCGCAGCGCCGCTTGAAACGCGCCCGGCTCGCCGCGCACCGCGTCGTAGACCGCGTCGCTCGCGCCTTCCATGCTCACCTTGAAGCTCGCGATCTTCAGGTCCTTCAAGGTGGCGACCACCTGCTCGGTCGCCGCCGCCGCGTTGCTCGCGATGGTCACGGCGACGCCGCGGCTGTTGGCCTTGCGGATGATCTCGGCCAGGTCGGCGCGCACCAGCGGCTCGCCGCCGCCCAGCGAGAGGGTGAAGCAGCCCATGTCGGCGAGCTCGTCGATGAAGCGATGGATCTCGCGCGTCGTCAGCTCGCCCGGATACGGGCTGCCCGACGATGCGTAGCAATGGTCGCAGCGGAAGTTGCAGGCGTTCGTGCACGAGAGGTGCACGCGGATCGGCGCCGAGAACCGGCCCGTCGGCGGCGCGATCCCGTCGAGGAATTTCCCCGAGAACCGGCCGTCCTCGTCCAGCAGCTCGATCGACTTGCACAGCTCGACGAACTTCCCGAACGCTTCGCGCTGCACACGACCCTGCAGAAAATCGAAGACCTCGTCGAGCGACTTCGTGGCCGTCATGCGGAAGAGGTCGGTTGATTCCTGGTCGAAGGGGATGTAGTCGGCGTTCTTCCGGTCGTAGATCAGCGATCCGAAGCACTCCGTGCGGGCCACGAAGCGCACGCTGTTCGCGTCGCGGGCCTTCGCGGGCGTGGTATCCGGCGCGCTGAGCGCCAGGCGAACCACTTCCTGCCGCTCGGCCAGCGGCACGGACGACCAGTCGATGTTCAGGAGACTGATCGCGACCGGCGGCGTAATCTCCTTTTCCAGGTTGCGGAAGTCCGCGGCCACGCGCTTGGCCAGCTCATCCGGCGTCTTGAAGGTGCTGACGACCAGGCCCTTCCTCACCCTGCCCTTGAACTGCTTGAGGCGCTTCGCGTCGTCGCCCGTGGCGACGAAGGCCGGGCTCCAAAGCGTGCTCTCGTCGACCACGTAGCACAGGCACTTCTTGCCGGCCCGCGCCGCCACGTCGAACTCCTGCTCGGTGTAGGAGGGGCCCTTGGGCACCGGCCGCGAGCCGTAGCGCCAGGCATAGATTCCCACCAGCACGTCGCACTCCTCGACCTTCATCGCGCAGACGCGCTCCGCGGTGTCGGCCTTGCTGCCGAAGTGCTCCATCGCGCCGACGCTGACGTCCATCGAAAGCAGGACGTCGATGACGGCCTTGCGATACTCGACGAGGTCTTCTCGCGTGGAGCTGACGAAGACTTTGATCAATTCGGCTTCGCGTGGAAAAGGGTGCATTCAGCGTACCACGCGATGCGCGCGCCCCGCCGCAGATTGACTGGGAATAGGTATTTCAACCGCATAAGTGCCAGTATGGCACCGTGGAACAGTCATCAACCCGCGTGAAAACCCTCCTGCAGAAATGAGGGGCAGGTCTCCCAATTCCCACAAAGCCGACGTCCAATCGGTACAAGACCGATAGCTGTTAGCGCGCATTCCACATGGCCTAGAGGCAGAAATTGTCTGCGATGACTCCTAGCCGGTCTTTAACAGCCGACCGCCATTTTTAGCCCGAATCGAAGTTTTCTAAAAACTTAAGCTATTGATTTATATAAGTATTATTTTTCCCAAGT
>JAYSPJ010000009.1:0-2440 GCA_043722155.1 Bradyrhizobium sp. | reverse complement strand
CGGCGCGGATATCAAAGCCCTTGAAGCCCGCGACATAAGCGGCGAGCGCGGCGCTCGGAATGCCGATCACGAGGATCGGCTCTTCGTGTGCCACGATTCGGGCGCCGGCAATGATGCCCTCGGGCGTGACCGCGGCGACGATATCGAGCGGGCGGCCGGCGTAGCCGACCGAACCGGAAACCTCGTAGGTCGAGAACGTATAGCCGAGGATGCGGCCGTCGGCTGCGCGGACGATGGCGGCGGGTGGACTCCCCTGCGGCTGCTCGACCGTAGCGGAATTTTCCGAAGGAAAGAATTGGCGCGCAATCTGGAGGTCGGCTGCGCGCGCGCCGCCCACCATCAGCACCATCGATGCGAAAATGCGCAACATCCAGCGCGCTTTAGAGGTCCTGTTCTCGATGACGTTGCTTCGCATGGGTTGGGATGAGGCAGGTTTTGACCAGGTGCGCATTGAGCTATGTCAAACTGCGTCAAAGCGCGTCCTTAACCGCGGTCAAGGCAACGCACCCGCAGCATGGGCATAAGCGAAACATTGAGATTCACGCTGGAGGGGATGCGATGCGACGTCACGCTTATGTGCATGCAATGCTGACGGGCGGCATCGCCGCCGCGAGCATTTTCTATTTTGGTTCGACCGTGCCTGGACAGGCGCAAGCGCAGCCCGCCAAGCCGGCGCCCGCCGATATCCAGCAGCACAAGACCACGCCGGGAGGTCAGTACCAGCCGAGCCTGGATACGCTCGGCGGCAAGGCCACCGAACAGCCCGGCACCAAGCCCGGCGATCCCGTGCTCAGCAAGGCGGAGTTCGACAAGGCGAATCAAATCTATTTCGAACGCTGCGCGGGCTGTCACGGCGTGCTGCGCAAAGGCGCGACCGGAAAGCCGCTGACGCCTGATCTGACCAAGAAGCTCGGCTTCGACTATTTGCGCGACTTCATCACTTACGGATCTCCCGGCGGAATGCCGAGTTGGGGCACCTCCGGCGACCTTCAGCCGCCCGACATCGAGTTGATGGCGCGCTACCTGCTCAACGACCCGGCGCAGCCGCCCGAATTCGGTCTCAAGGAGATCAAGGATAGCTGGAAAGTCCTGATCCCGGTCGCCCAGCGGCCAACCAAGAAAATGAACAAGCTCGACATCGATAACCTGTTCTCGGTGACGCTGCGCGACGCAGGCGAAGTCGCCCTGATCGACGGCGCCACCAAGAAGATCGAGCTGATCCTGAAGACGGGCTATGCGGTGCATATCTCGCGGATGTCAGCCTCCGGACGCTATCTGTTCACGGTGGGCCGCGACTCCAAGGTCAACCTGATCGATCTCTGGATGGATCCGCCGCAATCCGTGGCCGAACTCAAGGTCGGCACCGAGGCACGGTCGATCGAGACCTCCAAATTCAAGGGCTACGAGGACAAGTATGCGATCGCCGGTGCCTACTGGCCGCCGCAATACGTGATCATGGACGGTTTGACGCTGGAGCCGTTCAAGGTCGTCTCGACCCGGGGCATGACCTACGACACCCAGGAATATCACCCGGAGCCGCGCGTCGCCTCGATCGCGGCCTCGCACTTCAACCCGGAGTTCATCGTCAACATCAAGGAGACCGGCCAGATCCTGCTCGTCAATTTCAAGGACATCAAGAACCTGAAGGTGACGGCGATCGAGGCCGAGCGCTTCCTGCATGACGGCGGCTTCGACAAGACCGGGCGCTACTTCCTGGTGGCGGCGAACGCCCGCCACAAGATCGCGATCGTCGATACCAAGGAAGACAAGCTGGTCGGCGTGATCGAATCGGGCGGGCAGACGCCGCATCCCGGACGCGGCGCCAATCTGCTGCATCCGAAATACGGCCCGGTCTGGGCGACCAGCCATCTCGGTAACGAGGTCATTTCCTTCATCGGGACTGATCCGGAAAAGAACAAGCAGCACGCATGGAAGGTCGTCCAGAAAGTCGACGGCCAGGGCGGCGGCTCGCTCTTCATCAAGACCCACCCGAAGTCGGAAAACCTCTATGTCGACACGCCGCTGAACCCCGACGCCGAAATTTCCTCTTCGGTCGCGGTGTTCAAGATCAAGGATCTCGCCAAGGATAAGCCCGAATATAAGGTGCTTCCGATCGGTCAATGGTCCGGGATTTCCGAAGGCGCGCGTCGTGTCGTGCAGGGCGAGTACAACAAGGACGGCACCGAAGTCTGGTTCTCGGTCTGGAACAACAAGGCCCAGGAATCGGCGATCGTCGTGGTCGATGACAAGACGATGACCCTGAAAACGGTCATCCGCGACAAGCGACTGGTGACGCCGACCGGCAAGTTCAACGTCTATAACACCATGCACGATATTTACTGATCGGCGGGCGGGTTCGGAACGAAAAGCGGGGGCGAAAGCCCCCGTTTGCTTTTGCAACCAGTCCCTTGCCTGTGACACCTTTGGTCGGAGTACTGAA
>JAYSPJ010000008.1:0-13085 GCA_043722155.1 Bradyrhizobium sp. | reverse complement strand
GATCAAGCACGAACACTCATTGAAAAGGGGGTCGATCCCTCCGATCAACGGAAACAAGACAAAGCGGTTGAGGCGAAGGCGGCGAGCAACACCTTCGGCGTGGTTGTTGCCGAGGTGCTTGCAAACAAGGAAGCAAACGAAGCTGCAAGCTCGACCTTGAGCAAGAACCGCTGGCTGCTGGAAAACCTTGCCGCGCCTTTGTCGTCCCGGCCAATTGCAGACATCACAGCGGCGGAAATTCTCGATCTGCTCAAGAGGATTGAAACAAGCGGTCGGCGCGAAACTGCGCGCCGCCTGCGCGGTTTGATCGGGAGCGTGTTCCGGTACGCGATTGTGACGCTCCGCGCCACGAGCGATCCAACCCTTGCGATCCGTGGAGCCTTGCTTGCACCCAAGGTTCAACACCGCGCGGCCATCACTGACGAGAAAAAACTTGGCGGACTGATGCGTGCCATCGATGGATATGATGGCTGGCCTACGCTACGCGCCGCGTTGATGTTCACGGCGCTAACGTTCGCGCGTCCCGGTGAAGTGCGCGGTGCGCTCCGCAAAGAGTTCGATTTTAAGAATGCTGTTTGGCATATCTCTCCGGAGCGCACCAAAATGCGTCGTCCGCATGAAATCCCGCTGTCACCACAGGCAATTGCAGTTGTGCAGGATGTTTGGTCGCTATCGGATCATAACGAATTGGTTTTTGCGTCGATCCGATCTGCGCGAAAGCCGCTCTCGGAAAATGCGATGAACTCGGCGCTGCGGCGAATGGGCTTTACTCAAGATGAAATGACGGCACACGGTTTCAGGTCGTCGGCCAGCACCATTCTTAATGAGCGTGGACACAATGGAGACGTGATCGAAGCGGCGCTTGGTCACCAGGACGAAGATGAAATTCGACGCATCTACAATCGCTCGAAGTATTGGCCCGAGCGGGTCAAGCTGATGGGGGATTGGGCAAATTTGATTGACGAGTTTTGCAACTGCGTTTGAGTGCCTGGCCGGAATCGAACTCCAGCGTAAGTATTGGATATCATTGTTTATTTCTTGCCGCTTCGCAGAAGCTACTCGCGATTCTACTCACAACTTTTGTGCTCGCTGACGAGACGCAATGTGGCGTCGCGATTGAAGCAAGGCCACGTCGGACGGGGCAGAAAATGGCGGGGCTTTTGTCCCCGTTCCTGTTTATGGTGCATGGGGGAATATTGGGGGATATTTCATGGATCGATTTTTTGGCGTGCTCCGCAAACGATACGTCCGCGTATTCCTCGTGATCGCGGTATTTTCCCTTTCGTTGTTGCATCAGTACATTCTTGGAAGCCAACCCCCTCAGCTTCTCGGCTCGATTAAATTTCCCTGGGATTTGGCTGCAACGCAGATTTACGTCTTCACCCTTTACCTCATGTTCTGGCAGATGCTGGTTGGGATATTGTTTTTCGAGAGCCTGATGGCGCTCTTTGCGTGCTTTCGCCGTAGAATGAGTTTGCTCCGTAGAATCTTCGGTATCCTTTCGCTATCGATTGCGGTTGCCGCGCTGTTTTTGCTTCCTCCTGCAATCGGGTTTTCGATGGCATCCGTCGCCTTCATGATTGCCATCGGAGTTGTTGCGATCGCATACCAAATTTATGAATTCTTCAAAGGTCGGCATGAGGATTCGGAAGCAGCGCGTGCACCGCTTGACGCTCTCGCTGATCGGCGGGGCTTCACGACGCCTGCTTCCCGGGAGGGGGTCCGGTCGAGCACTTTGGCGGTCTTAACCCATCCGCCTAAGAGAAGGCCAGCGGCCGAAGTAAGTGACTATTGGGTTTTTCCCAAGGCCGAGCCTGTGCCAGCAGCTCCGCTAATGAGGCAACCTTCATCACCCGTTCCAGAATCCGAGCCGATCCCCGTAAAACCGCAAACGACGCCACGCGATCACTCTGGCGCGGCACACCCATTAGGAAGAGGGGTGAAACTTGAAAAACCCATTCAGCCTTCAGTGACGGCAAAGGGAAAAATTGGATTGGAAAGGCAAGGGAGAGAAATTGGAATCTTGTGGCTGCTTAAATTGATTGCAAATGCTCCAACCTATGTCGTTCTGTATTTGCTGTTTATGGTGCCTACATATTTGCTTCCCTATGTCGGTTCGAATTCGGCGGCGCTGAACGCCTACGGCAAATCGGTAGGAATCGGGTTTAACCCTGCATTTTGGTGGCACTTGGTTTTACTGCTGGTATTGTGCGTCTTAGCGTGGGCGCGGGGGACTTACGTTGCAAAGACCTGGCTTATCGTTTTCCCGATTATCGCCTCGGTGTTTGACTTGGTAGCTGGATTGAACCTCGTACCGTTTGTGCCGACGATCATGCATTTGTGTGCAATCATCGTCGGCGTCAGCTCGCAAAAAACCGCCGCCTAAGAGATAGGCGGCGGTTTTGAATCGACCGGAGTTAATTTGGTTCGCGGAGCAACTCTTAGCTGCTGCCTCCGTTCGGTGACCGGAAAAGCTCTATTGCGGCTGCTCCACTAGCGCATTCTTTCCGATCAGTTTGTCCGGACAAGTCTTCGCGTTGTGTCCCTCCTGTCCGCAATGCGAACAACGCGGCTGCTTTTTTGATATGGCGCTTCCGCCAAAGAGGGTATTGAGCTGCTGGTCAATTTCATCGCGCTGCGCGATCAATTTTGAGGCGAGCGAGATTCGTTCATCGAGCGTCATGGCAAGCACTCCTTTGTTTGCGAGCGCGCTACCATCGCGAGACGGGCTCGCGATGTCATCGCGCTTCATGTGCCGCGATCCGCGTCAATGTGCACGAGTGCACCGTCATGTGCCGATGAAAATATTTGAGGGGAGATGCGGGCCGGGCGCGGCGCATTAGCGAACGTCGCTGACCTGAAACACAGCATCGTCCCCGCAAGCCCGGATCAGGCGATCGATGCCGAGATAGGGAGTTGGTGCCGCAGGCGGCGCAAAATCCAAGCTGGTGACGCACTCTCCGTCGCGCTGATCGCCACGGTAGAAGGCAACCGTACCGGAATTGGCAACAAGCCGGGTACGAAGGCCGGATCGCACCTTGAGCTGATACGGCACCCCGGCGACGAATTTCAGGATCGATCCCTGTGCCGCCAGCAGCTCACGTGGCTCTGGAGGCTTCGGAGGCGGTGCGGGTGGGGGCGGGGAGGGTGCTGGCCGCGCGATCTTGGGAGCCGGAGGGGGAGACGGGACCGGTGTCTGTATCGGTGCTGGCGTGGTCTCGGTGGGCCGTGGCGGGATCGGCGCGGGTTGTGGCTTCGGTTGCGTCTGCGGAATTTCGGGCTGAGGCGGCCGACTGGCAACCTGCGGCCGACGTTCCGGATTGTCGAGTGCCTCCGGTACTCCGGCCATCGCGCATGAAGAAGCGTGAACAGCGAGAGGTGGATCAGGGTCGGCAGCAAGATGCCGAGCACGGCCATCGACGAGCCGTTCATGGCCATGACGGCGGTCAGCCAGATCAGATCGCGATCATCGTCAGCCGGTGCCCTGCAGGGCGCTGGTGGCGGCGGCCAGCAGCGCGCAGACCACGGTTCAATGTGCACGGCGCGAATGCGGCTTCGGAGGATGCCGCGTTACCGACGCGCGCGCCGCCGCCGCTCAATTCCCGTACAGATAATTCGGCAGCCACAGCGTCATGCCCGGCCAGATGTACATGAAGATCATGCAGACGATGACGATGAACATGTAGGGCATCATGCCCGCGAAGATCTGGTTGAGCGTGACGTGCTTGGGCGCCACGCCCTTCAGGTAGAACGCCGACATCGCCACCGGCGGCGACAGGAACGCCGCCTGCAGGTTCACGAACACCAGCACGCCCCACAGGATCGGGTCGATGTTGAAGTGCTTCAGCATCGGCAGGAAGATCGGCACGAAGATCACGATGATCTCGGTCCATTCCAGCGGCCAGCCCAGGACGAAGATGATCGCCTGCGACAGGATCATGAACTGGACCGGCGTCATGTTGAGCGACAGCACCCAGCTCTCCAGCAGCGCCTGGCCGCCGAGGATCGCGAACACCGCCGAGAACAGCGCCGAGCCGACGAACAGCCAGCATACCATCGAGGTGGTCTTGGCGGTGAGGAACACCGCTTCCTTGGTGCGCTTCCAGTCCAGAGTGCGGGCCTGGAAGGCGAGCAGGAAGGCGCCGGCGGCGCCCACTGCGGCCGATTCCGTCGCCGTGGTGATGCCGAGCAGGATCACGGCGAGCACGACCACCGTCAGGATGCCGAGCGGCATCACCGAGGAGATCAACAGCCGCAGCACCTCGAATTGCTCGGCCTCCATGATCCAGTAGTAATACAACAGCACCAGGCCGAAGATGCCGCAGACGAACGCGAAGTAGGTATAGAATTCCGGCGGCGGCCCGGCCTCGGATGGCGCCGCCGCGCTGATTTGGCTCCGCAGTTCGGCGCTGCCCATCTGCTGCAGCGCTTCCGGCTCGCTCTTCGTCGCGGCCGAGGATTTGCCGCCGCCGCCGAGTTCCTCGAGCTTTTCTTCCACGGGTTGCGAAGCGGCGCCGGCGCCGAGCGGCCGCGCCGCGGCGTCCATGCGCTGCTGCGCCGCGGCTGCGACCGGCGTCGGGATATCCGGCTGCTGGTGGATCACGACGTACCACCAGGTGGCCCATAGCGTGCCCAATGCCAGCACCAGCGGCACCAGCACGAAGCCGAGATTCTTGAGCAGCATCGGATAGCCGATGCGCGCGCCGTCGGCGGTGATGGCCATCGCCCTGGCCGGCGACAGCACCGCCGCGACCAGCGCCGGCAGCATCTTGCGCGAATAGGCTTGCTGCAGGTCGCTCACCCACGGCCGGACCGGAACGCGGGTCTCGCTCTCGGGCAGTTTCGGCGCGATCTTCGGATTGATCAGCGCCCAGCCGATGACATAGACGAGATAGAGGAACGCCAGGAAGAATCCCGGAAACATCGCCGCGGCGTAGAGTTTCACCACCGACTGCCCGGCGACCGCGGCGTAGACGATGATCATCACCGAGGGCGGAATCAGGATGCCGAGGGTGCCGCCGGCAGTGATGACGCCGGCGGCGAGCTTGACGTCATAGCCGGCCTTCAGCATCGGATTGAACGCGATGACGCCCATCAGCACCACCACGGCGCCGACCAGGCCTGAGGCGATACCCCAGAAGGTGCAGACGATCAGGGTGGCCACCGCCAGCGAGGCGGGAACGCGGCGGAACGCGAGCTGGATCGAATAGAACATCTTGTCGACCAGCGCGCCGCGCTCCATCACGTATCCCATCAGCACGAACAGCGGGATCGAGATCAGGACGTCGTTGGTCATGGCGCCATAGGCGCGCTGGACCATCAGGTCGAAGATGTGGTTGTCGGCCCAGGACTCGCCGCCCTTGTAGTAGGCGAAGAAGCCGAAGAACATGCCGAGTCCCATCAGCGTAAACGCCGTCGGGAATCCCATCATGATGACGACAACAATTAATCCGAGCATCAAGAGCCCGAGTGCCGGATCGCTCATTTCAACAGGTCCCCGCCCATGCCGCGCTGGCGCGCGCTCTCCTCGATATCCTGCGCGTGCTCGATCGCGATCTTGCGCGACTCCTCGTCGACATGCTCGCTCAGCGCCAGTTGTTCCTCGACCACGTCGATTTCGCTGACGTCCTTGAGCCGGCTCGGCCACGCGCCGGTCTGCAGGCAGACGACGCAGCGCGTGATTTCCGCCGCGCCCTGCAGCAGCAGCAGTGCTCCCGCCAGCGGGATCATGAATTTGAAGTGGTAGACCGGCGGCCCGTCCGCGGTGACGTTGGAATGCTCGTTGATGCGCCAGGAGTCAGAGGCGTAGTCCCAGCCGGCATAGGCCAGCGCCGCGATGCCCGGCAGGAAGAACAGGATATACAGCACGAGATCGAGCGAGGCCTGGGTGCGCGGCCGCATCGAAGAGTAGAGAAAGTCGCCGCGGACATGGGCGTTCTGCGCCAGCGTGTAGGCGCCGCCGATCATGAACAGCGTGCCGTAAAGCATGTTGGAGGCATCGAAGATCCAGGCCGTCGGCATATTCAGGATATAGCGCTTGAAGACCTCGGCGCAGACCAGCGCCATCAGCCCCACGATCAGCCACGCCGCGGCCTTGCCAAACCAGGTGCTGATGCCGTCGATGGTGTGCAGGAAACGTTGCGCGTTCATAGGGGGCCGGGCCGTCGGTTGAGAGGGTTGTCAGAACAATACTGCCGACATCTGAACAATAGAAGTCATCATCCGGGATTTGGCCATCCCGGATGATGCGTTATTCGCGACGATTATGCCGTCAGGTCTTCTTCTTCTTGGCGTTGGGGCCGAAGTAGTGATTGTAGGCCATGCGGCGGTTCACCACCGTATCCTGCTCCCACTGCGTCGCACGCTTGGCGAACGTCATCTGCGATTCGACGATTTCCTTGAACAGCGGGTTTTCCGCCGACTTCTTCTCCACGACCTGGTCGTAGATCTCCAGCTGCTTCTGCAGGATCGAGTCCGGCGTCTTGTAGAACTTGACCTTGTCCTTGGTCTGCAGCTCTTCGTAATCCTTGGAATAGCGGTCGATCGCCTTCCAGGCCATGTCCTGCCCCGCCGCCTCGGTGGCAACCGCGATGATCGCCCTCATTTTCTCCGGCAGGGCGTCGTACTTGGTCTTGTTGAACATGATCTCGAACTGCTCGGCGTTCTGGTGATAGCTCTGCAGCATGCAGACCTTGGAAACGTCGGCGAAGCCGAGGAGCCGATCCGACGTCGCGTTGTTGAACTCGGCGGCATCGAGCAGACCGCGGTCCATCGCCGAGACGATTTCGCCGCCGGGCAATGCGTTCACCGCGGCGCCCATTCCGGAAAAGACATCGATCGAGATGCCGACGGTCCGGAACTTGACGCCCTGGAGGTCTTCCGCCTTGGTCACCGGCTTCTTGAACCAGCCGAGCGGCTGGGTCGGCATCGGTCCATAGGGGAACGAGACCACATTGGCGCCGATCGAGGCGTACAGCTTGGCCAGAAGTTCCTTGCCGCCGCCGTATTTGTGCCAGGCGAGCAGCATGTTGGCGTCCATCGCATAGCCCGGTCCCGAGCCCCACAGCGCCAGGGCATTCTGTTTGCCGTAGTGATAGACCAGCACGCCGTGGCCGCCGTCCAGCGTCCCCTTCGACACCGCGTCAAGCAGGCCGAAGGCGGGCACCACGGCGCCGGCCGGGAGTACCTCGATCTTGAGATCGCCGCCGGTCATATCGTTGACCTTCTTGGCAAAATCGAGCGCGTATTCGTGGAAAATATCCTTGGCCGGCCAGGTGCTCTGCCAGCGCATGCTGGTCGCACCTTGCGCGCTCACGATGCTCGGCGCCGCGACCGTTGCGGCGGCTCCCGCGGCAGCCACTTTCAGAAAGCGGCGGCGACTGGAAGCAGTGTCCTTCTTGGAAGTCGTCATAGTTTTCTCCCGTTTTGACAGCGATCCCGGAAGGATGCGCCCCTTATTTATTGGCAGCGAGACAAAGGCTTACGCCGGGCTTTGGCAAGAATGTTCGAATCGATGCGACGCTTCGACGCGGCCCGCTGATTGACAACGCAATTTGAGATTTATTCCCGAGCCTGCGGACTTTAGTTCGCAGTCGGCAAAAATCAATGGCGACCGGTATGACTCTTTGGTTTGATGTCGCAGATTTTTTTGCGCTGCACGCGTCGATCTGGCGGGGGCGTGGCCAGTCTTTCGTGGCCACCAGACGTCAGGCTCGGCGGCCCGCGTCGCGGCGGTGCATATGGAACCCGTCTACGACACCGACCGGCAGACCGCGACCGGTTCGGCGGCCGACATCATCGGTTGATCACGTCGCTCGACGGGCTGTGCCCGATCATTTCAGCGGGGCGGCCGAAAATCGATTGCGCGCAGGATTATGCCCGGGGGATTACCCTCCAGCTCGACAGGGCTGAATTTTTGCGCTGCACGCGTCTCGATCCGGTCAAGCAGCCGCAGGAATTGCTGCTCGCGCTTGTCCGGCGGCGTCCGGGACGAACCTTCCATCGCATCCATCGCGTCGGTCGAGATGGCGCAGGCGACGCTGGTCTGCTCGTTCTGCATCGTGAAGCGCACGACCATCCGGTTGAAATCGTAGTCCTGAAACTGGCCCGCGGTCAGCGCCATATCGAAAAGCTCCTGGATTGAACGTTTCGTCAGGTGGCGGCCGGGAACTTCTTCTTGACCGGCGGCGGATTGAGTTCGAGGATTTTCGAAAGGCAATCTTCCTGCGTGGTGTGGGGACCGGTGACGAACGTCCCGCTCACCTTGGTCGAATACCAGCCCGACACGACGCCGAGACGCAGCGACTCTTCGGTTTTGACGTGACGTGCGGAAAGAATGTGCATGTGGCTTCCTTGACCGTGAGGCGTCGGCGGCGACCGCCGAGCGCGGGGAGGGGCTTTCCTTCCGGCTGGCGCGCGGCTCGCGCGATCCAACGCAAATTGGATCGCTTTCGCGCGCTTTAGCCGGTTTTTGTTGCAAATCGTCGGTTCGCAGCCTCGGAACGCAGCCCCGCATCCGGCCAGAGGCGAACAAGAAAAACGATGCGCCTTTCAAGCCCGAATAGCCACGATTTTCTTCTCAGCCTGCGGTGCGCGCTTCCAGTCGAGGTGCGCATCTGCCGCCTCTCCGAATACCGGCACCATCGACCGGCACATCGATTACTTGCGGTCCGGAGCACAGGTCGGCTTTTGTAGCTGACGCCTATCGCCCATTAGCCAAATACGATATGTTGGGCCAACAAGCCGCCTTGGGTTGCGGGCTGATATGAATCGCCGAGGCGGCGCGCAGCGTATTTTTTTGACATTGAGAGACGACGGATGGCTTTTCCCGGTTTTCTTGGTCCTTCGATCCCCATAGCAGCTCCGCCACAGGCGCACGCCGCCGCGCCGGGCATGGCCCCAACTTCAGGAAAACTGGCCTTTGCGATCCAGGCGCAACTACAGGCGAACTGGTGCTGGGCCGCAGTCAGCACCAGCGTCGCGCATTTCTTCAGCGCGGCGAGCGCATGGACACAATGTCTCGTGGCCAACACCACTTTACCGCGCCCGGATTGCTGCGCCGGCGGCGCCGGCGATCCCAATCGGTGCAACAAACCCTGGTATCTCGATCTTGCGCTGACCACCACCGGCAATCTGAGACAGGTGCAGGCACGGCCGCTGAGTTTCGCCGAAGTACAGACCGAAATCGGGACGTCGAAGCCGGTCGGCAGTCGCGTCGGCTGGTTTGGCGGGGGCGGACATTTCATGACCATCGTCGGCTGGCTGGTCGCCGCCAACGGCGATCAATATCTCGATATCGCCGACCCGATTTTTCTGAACTCGCAGATCCCCTATCATTCCTATGCCGGCGGGTATCAGTCCGGCGGCAACTGGACCCATAGTTATCTGACGCAAACGCCGCAGGCCCAGGCCGCGCTGGGCGGACACGGCGCCGCCTTCACGGTCACCGCGCAAAACGCTCTCGCGAACGTCGATCTCTCGTCAATCGGGGCCTGACCATGGCAATCGTCCGAACACGTCAGCCGCCCGCCACGGGACCCGGGCTCATCGGAAAGGCCGTGAGAGACCTCGGCGGACATCCGGATCGCGCCGGCATGGCCATGGCAGGTGGCGCCGCCATCAACCTGTCCCAACCGCTCCCGGTCTATCGTCTCGGCCTCGATGACATCGACGACGAGCATTGCATCGACAAGGCCGTCGAGATCGGTTGGCGATACCTGATCGAACCGGCCGGCGGAGTTGGCGGCGCGGGTTTCGCGGATGTCAGGCCGGCGCAGGGCGGCGAATTCAAATTCACCAGCCTGTCGCAAAACGCCAATGCCGATCGTCTGCTGGAGGCGGCCCATCTGGCGCAACAGATCGGCGAAGGATCGGCGGCCGAGTACGAAGCGCGCATTCTGGACGTGCCGGCGGTGTATATTTCGGCAATCTGGCTGGCCGCGCCCACGCCGGTTTTCATTCCTTATATCGATCCCGCGCATCTCGGTCAGCCCGGCGCGAAAGTCCGGGTTCAGCCTGACTTTCTCAAAGACCTGGTGCTGTCGGTGGCACAGGCCAAACGCCATCTGAACCCGGGCGCCGCCGCGCCGGGATAGGCTGACCGCGCCCGGAACGACGTCGCGCGCGACCGGCGCCGTTCAGGGTGACGGCCTCGCCATCGAGAAGCCCAGCGCCGTCGAGGCCGTGGCGGAGGTCGATTGCGCCAGCTGGGTGCCGGCGGCCGGTAGCCCGAATCCCCAGAACAGGCAGACGAGAAAATCCGCGCAGGTGCCGAATCCGAGGTTGCTCAGGATCAGCACATAGGCCCCCAAGGCCGTCGTGAGCAGCGCTGACATCAGCCAGGCAATCCCGCTCAGGGTTCGGATCTCGGTCAAGAGCTGGTCGCTGGTCCGCGCCTTGAACGATTCCGCCACGAACTGATCGGCCCCCCCGGCTCCGAGGTCGGCAGCAAGTTTGGCGAGAATCGTCTGAAGGCTGGTGACGACGTCGTGGGCCGCGGGAGGAGGCGCCCGGGAAGAAATGGCGTCGGTGCTCGTGAGCGCAGCATCGACAGCAGTCCGGTGAGCGGCGGTCGGAGCGGCTGGAACCAGCTTCCCGATGGCCCCAAAGCCACTCTTGATGACCAATTGCAGCAATTCGAAACGGGCGTTCTGCTCGGTAATACGCAGCTTGTATGCGTCGGCATCGGGCGCCCTCGGCCTGAACGGATTGGGGATGCTGGAAGGCAACAGGCCCTCTGCCTGGAGTGCTGTCTCAGACAGTGCCGATATCGACTTCCGCAGTTCATTGAACGTCCCTGTGCAAGGAAAGTCTCGAATCCCCTGCGGTCTGTTCTGCAAAATCTCCTGCAACGACTCGAATCGATCTTTCAGCATCGTCACCGGCAACAGCATCTGATTCCGGTTCAACCGGTTCTGCAGGTACACCGTCAGGATCCAGGCCAGGCTGACGCCGGCAAGAATAGCCACGACGCCGGCAATCTGGCGCGCCAGCGTGGTCCCGTAAACGGTCAGGGCCAGCGTCTCGCCTTCCGGCTTTTCGGAGGCGCCGATCGTGACATTACCCATGTACTTGCCCACCAGCGTGCTGCCTCTCGCGGGATAGAGCAGCAGTTGTTGCGTCGAGTGCGGCGCAAGATTCAATTCCTTGGGACACGTCGAGGGGTTATCCGACCGGCTTTTGCAGAGCATCCAGCCGCCCTCGACCGGACGCTTTTGCGATTGCTCCAGCAAGGATGATTGCAGCAGTCCGATGTTGGTGGCGCCGACGCCCTGAACCGCGACGCTGATCTCGATCGGCTCTCCCGGCGGCAGACTGATTTCCGACGGTCCTTTTACCGACCAGACGAACGTGGCCGGATTCCTGTTGGTCAGGGTGAACGGTAACGTCATCGTCTTGCCGTCGAAGCGAAATGTCAGATAGCGCTTTTGCACGACATTGTTCGGCAGGCCGTTGATCTCCGCGGTCAGCAGCCAGCGCCGCGAGTTTTCGGTATGGCTGAGGTCCCGCACATTGAATTTGATGCCGCCCGCGAGTCCGGTGTCGAGACCGGCCAGGTCCTCGATCGGCTTGCCGATGTTCCCGGCTGCAAGATTTTCGCCGTTGAGCAGAAACGCGCCGTGGCCGCCTGGCTTGCCGGGGTCGAGTGCGATTTCCGGATCGATGATGGTGAATGTCGGTACCGTCTGCGCGTGCACGGCCGACGAGAGTTGCAGCAATAATGCCGCGGCCCAGAGAGTCTTCAAAACGCCTCGCGCAAAATAAAGCGACATGGTGCCCTCGTGAAAAAAGAGCCCCCGCGCTCCCTCATGGGACGGGCTACCGGGGTCGATATGCAATCTTGAATTGTGCGTCAATTCGACGTCCGGTCAAGCCATGAATAGCTGATTGGCTGGACTCCGCTGAGCCTGCCGACTGAACTCACTGTTCGTCGGACCGATCCGAAGTCAGCCCGCGTCACGTCTGGACGCCTGGAATCAGCGCGCCCGCCGTCCCTCGATCGGATACGCCGGATCGTTGAACCCCGGCGTCGAGGGATGGCCGCTTGCGACCAGCCGGTCGATCAGCGCTTCGTCCTCGGCGCTGAAGCGATAGTCCAGCGCGCGCAGGTAATCGTCCCATTGTTCCTCGGTGCGCGGACCTGCGATCACGCCGGACACGAAGGAAGAGTTCAGCACCCATGACACCGCGAACTGTCCGGCGGTGATGCCGCGGGCCTCGGCATGCTCCCGTATCTGCTGCGCCAGTTTCAGCGATTCCGGCCGCCACTCGGTCTGCATCATGCGCTTGTCGTTGCGGCCGGCGCGGGTGTCCTTGTCGGGCGCAGCGTCGGGACTGTATTTACCGGTCAGCACGCCGCGCGCCAGCGGACTGTAGGGCACGATGCCGAGGCCGTAATAATGGCAGGCCGGGAAATGCTCGACCTCGGGCATCCGGTTCATGGCGTTGTAATAGGGCTGGCTCGCCACCGGGCGGTCGATGCCGATGTGATCGCAGATGTTGCAGATTTCGGCGACCCGCCAGGCCCGGTAATTCGAGACGCCGAAATAGCGCACCTTGCCTTGCCGGATCAGTTCGCCCATCGCGCGCACGGTTTCCTCCAGCGGCGTCGAATGGTCTTCCTTGTGCAGGTAGTAGATGTCGATGTAGTCGGTGCCGAGCCGCTTCAGGCTTTCTTCCGCCGCCTGCAGCACCCAGCGCCGCGACAGCCCGCCGCGGTTGGGGTCGTCGCCCATGGAATTGGCGAGTTTGGTGGCGAGCACCCAATTGTGCCGGCTGTTGGAAATGGCGCGGCCGACCACCTGCTCGGAGCCGCCTTTCGAATAGGCATCCGCGGTGTCGATGAAATTGACCCCGGCCTCGCGCGCTTTCGCCACGATCCGGCCTGAAGTGGCCTCGTCGGTCGGCCCGCCGAACATCATGGTGCCCAGGCAGATCGGCGAAATCTTCAGGCCGCTGCGGCCGAGGGAACGGTATTGCATGGGCGGGTCCTCTTGGTAGGTGCCGTCATTCCGGGCTCGATGCTTCGCATCGCCCCGGAATGACGGAGTGGAGGCTGCGCTCGCAATGACGGCAAGCGCTACGTC
>JAYSPJ010000007.1:0-4522 GCA_043722155.1 Bradyrhizobium sp. | reverse complement strand
TGACGTCTTCGGCGAATGCATTTGCGGTGAGCGCAATAATGGGCAGGCTCGCGAACCGGCCGCCATGGGCGCGGATCGCCCTTGTTGCCGCAAGACCATCCATCTCCGGCATCCGCACATCCATCAGCACCAGGTCGTAGTCGGCCTCCGATGCCGCCCGCACCGCCTCTACGCCGTCGGTTGCGATCCGCGTCTCCGCGTTGAACTCCCGCAACATCATTAACACCACCATCCGGTTGGTGGCGTCATCTTCGGCGATCAACACCCGCAACGGGCGGCCCAGCGTGGCGATGCGGGCTTTCAAGTCGCCGACCCCGACGCTGTCCGTGCGCCGGTCCCGCACCACCTTGTCGCTCGATGGCAGCGTCAGGCTGAATCGGAAGGTCGCCCCCTCGCTGGCCTGGGAGGTAACGCCAATTGCGCCGCCCATCTGCTCGACGATGCGCCGGCTGATGGCGAGGCCGAGGCCGGTACCGCCGAAGCGGCGATTGATCGAGACGTCAGCCTGGGCGAAGTCGGTGAACAACCGGCCGACACGATCCGGTGGAATACCGATACCGCTGTCAGACACCCGCCATTCCACCGTGGCGCGACTGCCCTCTCGCGATGTGCAGGCAACCGCGATCGTCACCCCTCCACGCTCGGTAAACTTGACGGCGTTGGAGGCAAGATTGAGCAAGACCTGCCGGATCCTCGCGACGTCTCCACTCAAGGTGGACGGAAGGTTCGGATCGACCTCGACCTTGACCGCAAGTCCCTTGTTCTTCGCGCTCGTTCCGATGATCGAGGCAACGGCGTCCACAAGCGCCGCCGGTGAAAAATCGATTGTCTCAAACTCCAACCGGCCGGATTCGAGTTTCGACAGGTCGAGAATGTCGTTGAGAATCCGCTGCAGGTTGTCGCCGGAATCCCGGATTGTGGCTACCGCGTGATGCTGCTCCGGATCCAGCTTTGTCTCCAGCAGCATGCTTGCCAATCCGAGTACGCCATTCATCGGCGTGCGGATTTCGTGACTCATCATCGCGAGGAAGCCGGACTTCGCCTGGTTGGCCGCCTCGGCCTGCTCCGCCCGCCAGCGTTCGGTGACATCGTGGCCAACCCCGCGATAGCCGGCGAAGTTACCGTCGTGGTCGAGGGTCGGCTTTGCGGTCAACGCCCAAAGGCGAGGCTGGCCCCCTGCGACGACGTGAACGATGATTTCGCGCAGCGCCTCACGCTTTTCCATCAGCGCGACCATACCGGCTACCGCCGGCCCGTCCGCGGGACAAAGCATCTTCAGGGCGTCGGCGAAGTGTGCGCCCTGCAACAACGGGCGCGGAATTTGCGCCACTTCAACGAACCGCTCCGGCACGTCAATCAACTGGCCCTCCGCGTCGGTCTGCCAAAGCCAATCGCTGGCGTTTTCCTGAAATTCCTTCAGCAACAGCGAGATCGTCTCGGTCTGGCGCGCGAGTTGCAACTGCGCACGTATATTGTCGAAGAACAGCCTGCCGTTCAAAATCACGTTGCGGGAGATGAAGACAGCGTAGATCAGCAGGAAAATCGCCGCGACGACGTAGGCGTCGACATGGCAAAGAACCAACGCTACTGCGGACGCGGCGGCCATCGTCCATGTGTATGCCAGCCCGGCGCGTGGCACCGTGGAGAGCGTGAAGGCGCCTCCCGATATCATTCCCGCCATAAGGCACGCGACGATCAATTGATCCGTCGGTCCGATCGCGGGAAGGATTATTACCGGCATCGCTCCCCAGACCAGCGCCAGGACAAATGACTGGACCGTCAAACGTCTCGTTGCGTTCCGCGACGCTTCAGTCCGCGGGCGGCGGCGCGACCGTGCCCACGACCGCATCGCCATGGCGGCGGCGGCAGCGATGGCCAGCCCCCACGCGCCGAGAAAAATGTTCGAGCCGGAGTTCCAGAATACGAAGAGGATAATCGCGACATTGGCCAGATTGATCGTCATGGTGAGCGGGACGAGGCGTGTTATCGCGTCGATTTGCTTGGCGCGAATGCTGCGCAACTCACGTTCGCTGAGGTCGCTCGTTTCAAATCCGGTTCCGGCAAGAATGCCGCGAAGCCAGCCGGCAAAATCAACGAGCGCCCCGTCGCGCTCGGTCTGCCTTGCGATCGCCAAATATCCGGGTCGTTCCATGCTGCGCGAAACCTAATGTGCGGCATCAGCAGACGCTCTGCAGCGCTTCAATGCCGTTAATCCGGCTCACCGTAATAATACGGATCAGGCCTGCGCCAGGCCGTCGAAATGACCGCACCGACGGGCCAAATCTACGGGCTGGCGAACAACGCCCTCGCGTTGCCATGCGCGATTTTTGCAGCCAGATCAGGCGGCAGCTGCGCCAGCCATGCGCGATAGCCGGCCATGATTTCACCATAGCTCGCCCAGCGCTCAGGCACCCAGGTGTCCGAGCCAAGCAGGAACCGGTCGGGATATCGCTCGAACAGGGCGCGCCATTCCGGCGTCAGTTTCCCCGTCTCGTCGGTGATGCCGCTGCGGTAGGATAATTCACCCCACAGGGCGGGATACCTGGCCAGCATCGCGGCGACGCGCTCGCCGGGAATTCCAAACCCGGTATGGGCCCAGATGATTTGCGCTTTCGGATTATGCCGCATCAGGATTTCGACTGCGGCCTCATCGGCATGGGCATGCAGATAGAGATTATGCGCCACGGCAAAGTCGACGGTCTTCCTGACCCATTCATTGTCGGCGGCCCCACCCGACAGATGAAATTCGCCGATGCCACGATAGTAGCCGCGTTTGAACTCTTCCTGGACCAGATCGAAGATGACGGGGTCCTTGAACCAGGTCTGGATATCGGGGCGGACCCGGTACGGCCTGATGAAAGGCACGACCTGCAGGCCGTCCGCCTTCGCGCCCACCAGCGCATGGGTGCCGGTGTTGGGGCGGCTGGTTGCGAGGATGCCGGTCACACGATGCTTTTTGAACAGCGCCAGCACTTCTTCGAGCTGGTAGAACGGCTTCGGCTCCCAATTGTAGTGCAGATGCGCGTCGAAGATTTCGATCGGCTCGTCAGCGAGCGCGCCATGGCTGCTCGCGGCCAACAGGCACGCGGCGATCAAGGCCGCGATGCATCCGCGGCGCGACGTCATCCTGGGCTCCGCGCCATCACTCCGCCGCGACGACATGCGGCCGCTCGACATTGTCGCCCTCGTCGGCCTGCGGTTCGAGCCGGCGCTTCAGGCGGCGGTCGATGCGGTCGAGATAGATATAGATCACTGGCGTAATGAACAGCGTCAGCAGTTGGGAGACGCACAGACCGCCGACCACGGCGATGCCGAGCGGCTGACGCAGCTCGGCGCCGGCGCCCGCGCCGATCGCAATCGGCAGCGTGCCGAAAATCGCGGCGAATGTCGTCATCATGATGGGGCGGAACCGAAGCAAGGCGGCTTCGCGAATGGCGTGTTCCGCGCTCAACCCGACCCGGCGGCGCTCCAGCGCGAAATCCACCATCATGATGGCGTTCTTCTTGACGATACCGACCAGCATCACGATGCCGATCATGGCAATGACCGACAGTTCCATATTGAACGCCATCAGCGTCAGGATCGCGCCGATGCCGGCAGACGGCAGGCCGGAAATGATCGTGATGGGGTGAATGAAGCTTTCGTAGAGGATGCCGAGGATCACGAACGCAGCGAACACCGCCGCCAGGATCAGCACGCCCTGCCCGCGCAAGGAATCCTGGAACACCTGCGCGGTGCCGGAGAAACCTGTGGCAATGGTAGCAGGTAGATTGGAGCTTTGTCCGATCTTGGTAATCTCGTCTACGGCATAGCCCAGCGAGATGCCCGGAGCGAGATTGAACGAGATCGTCACCGCGGGCTGCTGACCCTGGTGATTGATCTGCAGCGGACCGACCGTCGGCACCAGTCTGGCCACCGCTTCCAGCGGGATGGTCTGGTTATTCGCGGTCTTCACGTAGAGCTTGGACAGATTGGAGGGATCGACGCGAAACTGTGGCTGCACCTCCAGAATGATCTGATAATCGTTCGACGGCGTGTAGATGGTGCCGATCTGCCGGCCGCCATAGGCATTATAGAGCTGGTTGCGGACCTGATCGACGGTGATGCCGTACACCGCGGCCTTCTCGCGGTCGATCTCGACGGTCATCTGCGGATTCTTGATGTAGAGATCGGTGGTGACGTCGAGCAGCCCGGGCACCTTGGCGATCCTGTCGCGCATTTCCGGCGCCAGCCCATAGAGCGATTCAGTATCGCCGCTCTGCAGGGTGTATTGATACTGGCTCTTGGACGGCCGGCCCCCGATGTTGAGGTTCTGGACGCTCTGGAAAAACGCCTGCATCCCTGGTACCTGGGTGGCCTTCTGGCGCAGGCGCGCCATCACCACCGGAGCGGCCTCGCGTTCCTTCCTCGGTTTCAGCGCGATGAACAGCCGAGCGTAATTCGTAGTCGTGTTCGGGCCACCCGCACCCACCGTGCTGTTGATGTATTCTACCGCGGGATCCTTGCTGAGAATATCGGCCAG
>JAYSPJ010000006.1:0-17246 GCA_043722155.1 Bradyrhizobium sp. | reverse complement strand
CGAGTTTCGGCTTCGGCGTGCTGGATCTTCATGGCACTTGCTGTCCCGTTGTCCGACCGCGCCCGATCGGAAACAGGGATGCGCGCGCCATCCCATGCGGGATGACATCGCGACGACTGCACCAAGCTTCCTCAGGAAAGGTCGCTCGAGCTGCCCCTGCGCTTTCAGCCTGCGTCGGCTTCAGCAATCCGGTGGACGGCAGTCGTCATTGACCTGTGAGAGACTGAGCAATCGACATGCCAACAATGGGTCTGGGGAGAAAGGCTGAAACCATGGAGGATTTGGTTTGAGAATTCGCAGCCTCCGGTGAGTGCAGTGCCGCATATTTGTGCAATTGCACAGATGTAGCGCAAGTTCGAGGCCGGTCAGTCAGGAGATTTGCCGGTGGAACCCGGTCAATCCAGCTCCAGCAGACGGCGCTTGAACCGGTTGCGACGACACGCGCTGTTCCAACCGGGTCATCTCCTGTTTGGGGGATTTGCAAATCCAGCCCATCAAGAAATTGTCGAAAGGTGATCCATGAACAAGTCAGTATTTGTTTCGCTCGTCCTGCTGATGGCCGGCGGTGCATCGGCGGGCGCGCAACCCGGGCCGAGCCCGCAGGAGCAGATGGCCTGCCGTTCCGACGCCGGAAAATTCTGCGCCGAGCATATCGGCAAGCCGCCGCAGATGAACGCCTGCCTGAAGGAGAACAAGACGAAGCTTTCGGATTCCTGCCGCAAGGTGGTGGAATCCCGCGGCGGGTGAGCACTCATCCGTCACTTCGCGCGGAGCAAGGGGCGGCCAACTCTGCTGTCATCGCAGGGCTTGACCGGGCGACCCAGTAAGCCGCGGCTTCTCGGCTTTATCGCCGACGTCTCTGGAATACCGAGTCACCCGCTTACGCGGGTGACGACAGCCTGTGTTGCTCGGCAAACCGCAATGTGCAGGCGCGCCGTCTCAAATCATCGAGGCGACTTTTTCCAGCCCGATGATGCGGGCCAGCGTGCGCACTTCGCGCTTCTGGTCCTCGCGCAGCTGGAACAACAGCGGCATCGCCGCCGACTTCAGCTGCTGGACTTCTTCGGCATCGGGATCGATCGGCACGCCCGACGCGTTGGGATCGGCCTTGCGGGTCGCGTGGATCTTGCGGGCAATGGCGCGCAACGCGTTTTCCACCGCCGGCCAGTAGGATTCCTGAGAGGAAGAAAGCTTGAGCCGTTCCTTGATGCCGGCGATCTGCCCATCGCTGAGCAGCGCGTAGGATTTTTGCGGCTGCGGCTTGGCGACAAGCTTCGGCTTCTGCGGCACCTGCGGGGCTGCGATCTGCGGCGGCACCATGTCGGCGGGAGCGCTGGAGGCAAAAGCCTGGCGCAGCGGCTCGCTCAGGGTCGCGGTCTGCGGCGGTTCGAACGAGGCCAGCGCGAACGCGGCGGCAACTGCCAGCTTGTCCTGCTTGGCTGCCTTGTTGGAAACCGGGCTTTGGGCAAGCGATGCGGCGGCCATTTCCAGCCGGGCACCGGGAACGCTGTCGCGCCCGAGAATGCTGGTGGCGGCGGCGCCGACGATGAGGAAACAGGTCATCGCAATAATGGTGATGGCTCGCGTCACGCAGTTCTCCGTTCCGATCGACCGACCCCGATCAATTTCCCGACAACTGGGCATTAATTAAGGCCTAACCATGCCGACCCTGCGGCAAGGGCCAATCCGGGCGAAATCGTCGCCAAAATGGTTAATTTCAGGCCGCAACCGCCAGTTCGTAGGCATCCTGGATATCGGCGACGATATCGGACGCCTCCCACAGCGCGTCCGGCGCCACCGACTTCAGGCTGACGGTCCAGTTGCCGCCCCTGGAGGTGCGGGGCATCGAGACGATGTCGAATTTCACGCTGCGGCACAAAGGATGCCGTTCGAGCGCATAGGCGACCCGGGCCCTGATCTCATCGATGGTGGCCGGGGTCTTTGCAAAAAGCGTCTCGAAATCCATGTCGTATCCCCTTGAACGACGGTCCTGGCGCATCCCGCCGCAATCAGCGATGGGAGATCCTGGAACCGATTCTTGGAGCGAGATGGTTAACGGCGCGTTAAGCCGCGGTGAATCCGTAGAACCACGGCGGCGTGACTGTGCATCATCCTTCGAGACGCATCGCCGTCGGCGATGCTCCTCAGGATGAGGTCTGTGATCCCTCACGAGGTCTGTGAATCCCTCATGGTAAGGAGCGCGGCAATGCCGCGCGTCTCGAACCATGCGGCCGGTGGCCTAATCCGGCACCACGCGGACCGCGCCGCGTGCGGCGCTGGTGGTCAGCGCCGCATAGGCCTTCAGCGCCATCGTCACCTTGCGGGTGCGCTTCTTCGCCGGCTTCCACGCCCCGGCCTTGCGGCTCAGCATCGCCTCGCGGCGCTGCGCCAGGATGGCGTCGTCCACCACGAGGCTGATCGAGCGGGCGGGAATGTCGATGCGGATGCGATCGCCGTCCTCCACGAGTCCAATCAGGCCGCCTTCCGCGGCTTCCGGCGAAAGATGTCCGATCGAAAGCCCCGAGGAGCCGCCGGAGAAGCGGCCGTCGGTGACCAGCGCGCAGACTTTGCCGAGCCCCTTCGATTTGAGGTAGCTGGTCGGGTACAGCATCTCCTGCATGCCGGGGCCGCCGCGCGGGCCCTCGTAACGCACCACGACGACGTCGCCGGGCTTGATCTTGCCGCCGAGAATGCCCTCGACCGCGGCGTCCTGGCTTTCGAAAATCCGCGCCGGCCCCTCGAATTTCAGGATGCTCTCGTCGACCCCGGCGGTCTTCACGATGCAGCCGTCGAGCGCCAGATTGCCCGAGAGCACGGCGAGGCCGCCGTCCTTCGAATAGGCATGCGCGATGTCGCGGACACAGCCGGTCGCGCGGTCGGTATCGAGTTCCTCGAAGCGGCGTTCCTGGCTGAAGGCCACCTGCGTCGGTACGTTGCCCGGCGCCGCCATGAAGAATTTTCGGACGCTCTCGCTTTTGGTACGCTTGATGTCCCAGCGGTTCAGGGCGTCCTCCAGCGACTTGGCGTGCACCATCGGCAGTTCGCGATGGATCAAACTGGCGCGGTCGAGTTCGCCGAGGATTGCCATCACGCCGCCGGCGCGATGCACGTCCTCGAGATGCATGTCGGGCACCGAGGGCGCCACCTTGCACAGCACCGGCACCCGGCGCGACAGCCGGTCGATATCCTGCATGGTGAAGGGGATCTCGCCTTCATAGGCGGCGGCCAGCAGATGCAGCACCGTGTTGGTCGAGCCGCCCATCGCGATATCCAGCGTCATGGCATTCTCGAATGCCTTGAAGCTGGCGATCTTGCGCGGCAGCGCGCTTTCGTCATCCTGTTCGTAATAGCGGCGCGCCAGATCGACGATCAGGTGGCCGGCTTCGACGAACAGCCCCTTGCGGTCGGCATGGGTCGCCAGCACCGAGCCGTTGCCGGGCAGCGCCAGGCCCAGCGCCTCGGTCAGGCAGTTCATCGAGTTGGCGGTAAACATGCCCGAGCACGAGCCGCAGGTCGGACAGGCGGAGCGCTCGATGGTCTCGACATCGGCGTCGCTGACCGACTCGTCGGCAGCCGCGACCATGGCGTCGATCAGGTCGACCGACCTTATCTTGCCCTTGATGCTGACCTTGCCGGATTCCATCGGCCCGCCCGACACGAACACGGTCGGAATGTTGATCCGCAGCGCCGCCATCAGCATGCCCGGCGTGATCTTGTCGCAGTTGGAGATGCACACCATGGCGTCGGCGCAATGCGCGTTGACCATGTATTCGACGCTGTCGGCGATGATTTCGCGCGACGGCAGGCTGTAGAGCATGCCGTCATGGCCCATGGCGATGCCGTCATCGACCGCGATGGTGTTGAATTCCTTGGCGACGCCGCCGGCCTTCTCGATCTCGCGCGCCACCAGCTGGCCGAGGTCCTTGAGATGGACGTGGCCCGGCACGAACTGGGTGAATGAGTTGACCACGGCGATGATCGGCTTGCCGAAATCCTCGTTTTTCATGCCGGTGGCGCGCCAGAGGCCGCGGGCGCCCGCCATGTTGCGGCCGTGGGTGGTGGTCCTGGAGCGGTAGACTGGCATGGGCTGTCCTTTTGGGGTCGGGAACCTGTGTTGGCCGGTGTTCTATACGGTGTGGCCGGCTGCTTGAAAGCGCTTTGTCGCGGGGGCGCTATGCGGTTGCCCGTTCTATCGCGCTGCAGCGGCGCGGTATTCGGCGGTCGTCTGCGCCACGAGGTCATCGACCGCAAGCACTCCGGTGACGCCCGAGGTCGAATGCCCCGCGCTCCAGATATCGCGCCAGCGCGCCGGGCGGTTTTCGCGGGCGCCGATGTCGATGTCCTTGCCGATGTCGATCGCGCCGCGCGGCGGCAGGTTATCGGGATCGAGGCCGGCGGCAACAATCGACGGCCGCAGCATGTTGGTCTGCAGGCCGGTGAAGGCCGTGGTCAGCAAAATATCGTCGGCGCTGCTGGCGACCAGCATCTCCTTGTACATGGCATCGGCCATGCTTTCGGCGGTGGCGATGAACTTGGTGCCCATATAGGCGAGATCGCAGCCGAGCGCCTGCGCCGCGCGCAGTGCATGGCCGTCGCCGATGCCGCCGGCCAGCACGACCGGTCCATCGAAGAACGCGCGCGCCGCGCGCACGAACACGAAAGGATTAAGCCAGCCGGTCTGGCCGCCCGCCCCCGCCGTCAGCAGCACCAGTCCATCGGCGCCGGCGGCCACCGCGCGCTCGGCATGGCGAATGCTGGCGACATCGGCGAACACCAGGGAGCCTGCGTCATGCAGCGCCGCCAGCACCGGTGCCGGCGATCCGACCGAAGTGATGACGAGTTCGGGCTTGTGCCGCAACAGCACCTGCAGATCGGCTTCCAGCCGCGCGTTGGAACGGTGCACGATCAGGTTCGGGCAGACCGGCGCCGCAGATTTTCCGGTTTCGTCGCCATGACGGCGCAGCCGGTCTTCGATGTCGTCGAGCCAGCCATCGAGCTGTTCGGGACTGCGGCAGTTCACCGTCGGGAACGAGCCGATCACGCCGTTGCGGCAGGCCGCCGCCACCAGTTCGACGCCGGAGACCAGAAACATCGGCGCCGCGATCAGCGGCAGGCTGAGGCGGCCCTGAAAGCGCGCGAGGGGATCGGTTTTCTTCAAAGTCATTGTCCCGGCTTCAACACTGATGCTAGCGTTTTCCCAACATTGGCACGAGCAACGCCCAAGACAAAGCCAGTGACAAAGTTGCCGGAGGAACACATGTCCGATCCGCTCTATGCCTTTCCGACCGTCTGCGCGCAGACGCTGCGGGCGCTGGCGCGCTATCCGTCGCGCACTGCGTTCTCCTGGCCGGGCGGATCGATCAGCTATGCCGGCGCCAGCGACCTGATCGGCCGCATCCAGAAGGTGTTCATGCAGCTCGGGCTGCAACCCGGCGCGCGGGTCGCCTTGTTGTCCGCGAACCGCGCCGACAGCTGGTGCAGCGGCGTCGCCGCGCAACTGGGGCGGCTGTCGGTCACCGCGCTGCATCCGCTGGGCTCGCTCGACGATCAGCTGTTCCAGCTCGAGGATTCCGAAACCCAGGTACTGGTGGTCGACGCCGATACCTTTCGCGATCGCGGCGGCGAGCTCGCGGCACTGGCCTCCAACCTGAGAGCCATTTTCACGCTCGGGCCGGCCGGTTACGGCGTCGACCTCCTGGCCGCAGTCGAAGCCGCCGGCACGGCGACGCCGCGCAGTCTCGCCGGCCCCGACGATATCGCGACGCTGAACTACACCGGCGGCACCACCGGCAAGTCGAAGGGCGCGCTGCGCTATCATCGCGAATATGGCGGCTTCGCCAACGCGATCCTGGCCGATTTCGAAATTCCGGATACCCCGAGCTATCTCACGGTGGCGCCGATCAGCCACGTCGCCGGCACCAAGGTGCTGCCGACGCTGATGCGCGGCGGCACCGTGCACATGCTGAAGGGTTTTGACCCCGAAGCGGTGTTCAAGACCATCGCGCGCGAGCGCATCAATTTTACCCTGCTCGTGCCGACGATGATCTACGTGCTGCTGGATCACCCCGCGCTCGACAAGACCGATCTATCTTCGCTCGGGCTCTTGCTTTACGGCGCGTCCGCGATGTCGCCGAGCCGGCTGGTCGAGGGCATCGAGCGCATCGGTCCGGTGTTCTCGCAGCTCTATGGACAGACCGAGTGCTATCCGGTGTCGGTGCTGCGCAAGAAGGATCACGACCCGAAGACGCCGGAACTGTTTACGTCCTGCGGCTTCCCGATCGCCGCCTGCGAGGTCAAGGTGCTCGACGACAACGACCGGGAAGTCGCGACCGGCGAAGCCGGCGAGATCTGCGTGCGGGCGCCGCATGTGATGGCCGAATACTGGAAGCGGCCGGAACAGACCTCCGAAACCCTGAAGAGCGGCTGGCTGCATACCGGCGATATCGCGCGATCCGACGAGCGCGGCTACCTGTTCATCCTCGACCGCAAGAAGGACATGATCGTCTCCGGCGGCTTCAACATCTTTCCGCGCGAGGTCGAGGACGTGCTGTCGCAGCATGCCGGTGTCGCGATGGTCGCCGTGGTCGGCGTGCCCGACGACAAATGGGGCGAGGCCGTCACCGCTATTGTCGTCGCGCGCGAAGGCGCCACGCCGAACGCGGAGGAACTGATCGCTCTGGTGAAGGCGCGCAAGGGCTCGGCGCACGCCCCCAAGCACATCAAATTCGTCACCGAATTGCCGATGACCGGCGTCGGCAAGGTCGACAAGAAGGTGCTGAAGGCGGGCTTCTGGGCGGGCCGCGACCGGATGGTGGGGTAACGGCTTGCGTGGTGGGAATTCCACCCTTTTTACACGCACAATCTCTCCGGGCCGGCGCTACGGTCTGGAGATTATCCGGAAGATGAGGAGGCTGCGAAGCCCATCTTTACCTTTCAGAGTTCGCGATTTATCGCTTCTCGATTACCAGGCTCTGGATGACACGGCCGAAATAGCCTCTGACGTCGGCGAGCCGCGCCATGGCGAGGCCCGCGCCATCGGGACCGACCCAGGATTCCGCATCGAGCAAGATCCACTCCCCGACCGGCTGCCGCGCAAAACTGACCGTGAGGTCGGCATTGATAAAAGTCCATTCCCGGAAATCCAGCACGGCGGAGGTGCCGTTGCAGAAATCCGCGGCCACCACCGCCCGCATCGCCTGCGATACCGGCGAGCCCTCGACCAGCGGCCGGTCGGCGCGGTACCAGATCGCGCCGGGACCAGGCACGCCGAAACTGCCACGCGCGGCGCGCAACGACATGCCGGATACGAAAGGGCTCGACGAAAAATTCGCGGGCTCCATGCGCGATTGATCCGGCCCGGGGAGTGCGACCGGCAAATCCGCGACTTCCGGCGGCAGCGCCAACGCCTGGGTCTTGATCTTGAGCACGGTGGCGCCGACCACGACGGCATCCCCGGCGCGCAGCCGGATGGCGCAAAGCTGGATCTTGCGCCCCTCGCGCAGCACTTCGGTCTCGAGCGTCAGCGGCGCCACCGGCACCGGGCGCATCAGGTCGATGGTGACGCGCGCGATTTGCATCGGCACCGGCGTCGGAATCGCTTCGGCCGCCCACACCACCAGCGACGCCGGCGCAGAGCCGTGCTGCATGCCGGGATCCCAGGGGCCGGCGGCGTGTGGGCTTGTGACGACGCGATTGCCGTCCACGCGGAAAATGGCATCCATCAAATCAATTCCGCTTCACCGGGATAAGCTGAACGCCGCGCGGCCAATGATCCGTCCCGCGAAGACCATGCACAACGATGCGCCCGCGCAACCCGCGTCGAACGCACCGAAACGGGCCGGTATGGACCGATCACGGCGCGAAGGGTGTCGCACATGTCACCGACGGTCAACCCACGGCGGCGAGCGATTTTTCGAAGCTGTTGGGCACTTCGATATCGACCTCGAGTGTCGATACATGTTTGCCCCGTTCCATCCTGACGATGACCTTCTCCGGATCGAGGACGACATGCCGCGAAACGACGGCAAGGATCTCTGCCCGCAGCAGGCCCAACAATTCCGGCTGGCCGCGCATGCCGCGTTCATGTGCGAGCAGAATCTGCAGCCGTTCCCGTGCAACAGGCGCGGAAGCATTACGGCCACCGAGAAGCCGCAGCAGATTCATCATGCCGCCCTCCGTCCCAGCAGCCGGTCCATCAGGCCCTTGCGCTCCGTCGGCACCACCATGGTGACGGCTTCTCCCATCAGACGCCGCGCCGCGTCGACATAGGCGCGGGCGGGCGCGCTGGCGGCATTGTTCAGCGTCACCGGCGATCCGACGTTCGACGCCCGCAGCACGTCCTGGCTTTCCGGAATGATCCCGAGCAGCGGCGTTGCGAGGATTTCGAGAATGTCTTCGATACTCAGCATTTCGCCGCGCGCGGCTCGACCCGAATCGTACCGGGTGATCAGCACATGCTTCTCCACCCGCTCGCCCCTCTCGGCCCTCACGGTCTTTGAATCGAGCATGCCGATGATCCGGTCGGAATCGCGCACCGAGGAGACTTCGGGGTTGGTGACGATGACGGCCTCGTCGGCATAGCGCATCGCCAGCGTGGCGCCCCGTTCGATTCCCGCCGGACTGTCGCAGAGGATCCAGTCAAACCGGCTGCGCAGGTCCGCGATGATGCTGCCGACGCCCTCGTCGGTCAGGGCGTCCTTGTCCCTGGTCTGGGAAGCGGGAAGCAGCCACAGATTCTCGAGACGCTTGTCGCGGATCAGGGCCTGCGAGAGCTTGGCGACGCCCTGCACCACATTGATGAGGTCGAATACGACCCGTCGTTCCGCGCCCAGCACGAGGTCGAGGTTGCGCAGGCCGACGTCGAAGTCGACCACCACCACTTTCTCGCCCATTTGCGCCAGCGCCGCGCCGAGCGCGGCCGTCGATGTTGTTTTTCCGACACCGCCTTTGCCGGACGTCACGACCAGAACTTTGGCCATTCTTTGCTCCCTTAACCGGTTAATTCAGCGCTGTGATTCTCATGGTGTCGCCTTCCAGCCATGCCTGGGCTGGCCGATTGCGCAGAGACGCATCGATTTCTTCCGCGGTCTGGTAGTAGCCGTCGATGGCCAAGAGCTCGGCCTCGATCTTCTGGCAAAAAATCCGCGCGGTTGCGTTGCCGTTCACCCCGGCCATCGCGCGACCGCGAAGCGCGCCGTAGATATGGATCGAGCCGCCGGCCACGATTTCCGCGCCGGAGCCGACCGAGCCCAGCACGGTCACGTCGCCCTCGGTAAAGATCACCGACTGACCGGAGCGCACCGGACTTTCGAGCAGCAGCGACGTCGATTTCGGTTTGGCTTGCGGCTTTTCGGGCTCGCCGGACTTGACCACGCAGTGGCGACCACCGGTGAGCAAGGGAGGAAGGCTTGCGGTCAGCTGGCCGGCATCAGCGCCCTCGATCCCGAGCACGCGGATATTCCGCTGCTCGAGGCTGGCGACGAGATGCGCGATGGCGGATCGACTGAGGTTGAGCGCGGAGAGATCGAGCACCACCGGCTTGCCGACGAAAAAGCCGGGCGAACGCGCGATCGTGGCGTCCATCTCTTCCAGCCAGCCCACGATCGGCACCACCGGACAAAACACAAACGCCACATAGGAGCGCCCCCGCAGGCGCACCAATTGTCGCGTTGGCTCCGCTGTTGCATCCATGGAGGTCGACTCGCCTTTCTTATCGAATGGTTAAGGATCGGCTGTCTTGGTTAACGCTTCGTTAATGGCCCCCGCTATTCGATAGCGGGCGTCCGGCCGCATCGCGCGGAAGCGAAGGCCGCCGTGCTCAAGCCTGGACATTGCAGCGCGACATCGGACAAGCGTGGATTTATTTTGTCGAGTTTGTGGCCGGGCAGCGCCTTCGATAGCGGCGGTTAATGCCGGCTACCAAGGAGCTCCTCGGGATACGTCACCGCGCCAAAAGCTGCTGACCGACTAAAACTAACCGCAATTCAGTCGAGGTTCAGACCTAATAATGTCTCCCCCGGGTTCCATCACATCCCAGTGAGTTTGCCGGCGCGATTGCCGGCATGTCATTTCCACCGTCGTTGGCGACGGACACTTTTGCCGGGGGACAAAGGCAATGGAAGGGGTGGGAACGGCGCGGTCGTGCGATTTCGATCGCCGGCTGACGCGCGAAGCGGATGATGCAGGTCTTGCAGACGCAGGTCTTGCAGATGCGGGTCTTGCATCGGAATCTTTGATTCAAATTCTCACGCCGAACTTGTCACCTCGTTCGGCCCGATCGCGTGTTTTTCCTCGCAGCGCCCCTCGCAGCTTGGAACCCTTCTCCAACCGTTCCAGAAAAGCCTCCGCAAGTCAGTTCCCGCAGCGCCTTCCAGCGCCCGCGGTGCCATTCCCAAGCGTAGTCGTCATGAGGAGTAGCGTAATGAGTAGCTTGAGTGACCACGACCGTCTCAGTCCCAACGATCCCGAGTATTATGCACCGCGCTGGTTGCGCGAAAGACCGGAGTCTTGGCCACCGCTTTCGAAGGAAGCAGGATCCGAATCCCCGAGGGCTCCGACGTCCCCGCCTGCCTCTCTCGATACCCAGCTCGAGAACGCTGTGTCCAATGCCCTTTGGCACTCGCTCGATCCCGAGATCATCCACGAGCCGCCGGGGTTAGCCAGCGAACTGGACCGGCGAAAGGCGATCTTCAGCATCGCCCGCCGCTTCGGAGCCGCCGTCGGCGTTTCCGCCGTCGTGGCGGCGTTCTTCGTCATCATGATCCCGGCGGCCCGGCAGCCCGACAGCGGCACGCTCTCCGGCATGGTCCAATCGGTAAAGGCGGCGCTGGTGCAGCCCGAGGCGAAAGACGCCGGGCCGAAAGCCGCGACGGCGGAGTTTCAGACGATTCTGGCCTCCACCCAGAATTCTCCATCCGCGACGCGCGAGCAGTCCGAGCAACTGCTTCAGCAATTTGTTCAGTGGCGCCAGAAGCCTGCGCCAAGCCGGACGCCTTGATCAAGGAGGCAAACAGGGGAGAGTGACGATGCTGCCTGATAATGGGTCCAACACGGCCACGGTCTCGCGGAGCGTGCGAAGCCCTCCTTCGATCATTCTCGCGATCGCCATCCTGCTGGCAGGCGCCGCCCACGCGGCGCCTGGCAACACCGAAGTGGTGCGCGACCTTGCAGGCCGCGTCGGACCCGTCATCGGTTCGGCGCTCGCCTGCCGGGATATCGCACGATCCCGGATCCAGGCCATCGTCGACAAGTTCGCGGCGGTAATTCGAGAGGCCTCTTCCAGCGAGACCGAGCGGGCCGACCTCACCCAGATTTTCGACCGCAGCGTCACCAGCGGCCGCAACGCCGTGACATCGGGGCAGACCGACTGCAAATTCGCCGACGGCCAGCTGGCGGATCTCGAACGCTCGATCGCCGGGCCCAGCCTGGCGGCTGCCATCGGGCCGTCGTCCGCGGCCGCCGCCACGACATCCGCGCCGGTCACCGCCGGCCCCCCTCAGCGCGGAATCACCGACCGCGAAATCCGGTTCGGAATCGCGGCACCGTTTTCCGGCGCCGCCAAGGAACTCGGACGCCAGATGAAGCTCGGCATCGACACCGCGTTCAACCGTGTCAACGATAGCGGCGGTGTGGAAGGCCGGATGCTGCGGCTGGTTGCGGCCGACGACGGCTATGAGCCTGCGCGGACGCCCGAGGCCATGAAGCAGCTCTACGAAAAAGACCAGGTGTTCGGCATCATCGGAAATGTCGGAACGCCGACCGCGGCCGTCGCGGTGCCCTACGCGCTCGAACGGCGGATGCTGTTCTTCGGCGCATTCACCGGCGCCAACATCCTCCGCCGCGATCCGCCCGACCGCTATGTATTCAACTATCGTGCTAGCTACGCGGAAGAAACCAATGCCGTGGTCCGCTATCTGGTGAAAATTCGTAAGCTGCAGCCGAGGCAAATCGCCGTTTTCGCCCAGCAGGATTCCTATGGCGATGCCGGCTACGCGGGCGTCGCCAAGGCATTCCGTTCGCTCGGGGCCAGCGACAGCAGCATAGTCAGACTCAACTACGCGAGGAATACCGTCGACGTCGAGGATGCGGTCAACCAGCTGAAGGCGCAAAAATCGATCAAGGCCGTCGTCATGGTGTCGACCTATCGGGCGGCCGCGCGCTTCATCGAGAAGACGCGCGATATAAATCCCCAGATGATCTACAGCAACGTATCGTTCGTCGGCAGCACCGCGCTTGCCGAGGAGCTGAAGCTGCTCGGGGCGCGCTATGCGACCGGCGTCATCGTCACGCAGGTAGTGCCGGCGGTTTCCGGCTATTCGTCGGTCGTGCTCGAATACAAGAATGCGCTGGCCAAGTATTTCCCCGGCGAGGCGCCGGACTATGTCTCTCTGGAAGGCTTCGTGGCGGCGAACGTGCTGATCCAGGCCCTCAAGCGTGCCGGTGCGCAATTCGATACCGAAAGGCTGATCGACATCCTCGAGAATACGCGCAATCTCGATATGGGCCTTGGAACGCCGCTCAGTTTCGGCCGCGGCGAGCACCAGGCCTCGCACAAGATCTGGGGAACGATGCTCGACGAAACCGGAAAGTACCAGCCGATCGAACTCGAATGAGCAGCGATCGGCCGGAGGCCGCGGTCGGCTGAAGACGTGTCTTCAGACCGGGCGTGACGTCACAGCGGCGGATCGACGGCTTCGTCGTATTCCTTCTTGAACCGCGCGATCAATTCCGCGGCCGGCAGAATCTTGCCGACGCTGCCGACGCCCTGGCCGCTGCCCCAGATGTCCTTCCAGGCTTTCGGCTTGGCGCGCTCGCCCGAAGCGTCGGTGCCGAAATTCATTTTCGACGGATCGGACTCCGGCAGATTGTCCGGATCCATGCCGGCCGCGACGATCGACTTCTTCAGGTAGTTGCCGTGCACGCCGGTGAACAGGCTTGAATAGACGATGTCTTCGGCCGTGGACGCGGTGATCATCTGCTTGTAGCTCTCCACCGCATTGGCCTCGGTGGTGGCGATGAACGCCGAGCCGATATAGGCGAAGTCGGCGCCGAGAATCCGCGCCGCGCGGATGGCGCGGCCGTTGCCGATCGCGCCCGACAGCGCGATCGGTCCATCGAACCATTGCCGGGTCTCCGCCACGAACGCGAACGGCGATATCTCGCCGGCATGGCCGCCGGCGCCGGCGGCTACCAGGATCAGGCCGTCGGCGCCCTTCTCGACCGCCTTGTGCGCGAATTTCTGATTGATCACGTCGTGGAACACGATGCCGCCCCAGCGATGCGCGGCCTGATTGAGTTCTTCGCGGGCGCCGAGCGAGGTGATGATCATCGGCACCTTGTGCTTCTCGCAAAGCGCCATGTCCTGATCGAGCCGGTTGTTCGAACGGTGCACGATCTGGTTCACCGCAAACGGCGCCGACAGCCGGTCGGGATGCGCCTTGTCATGCGCGGCGAGTTCTTCCCTGATCCGCACCAGCCACTCGTCGAGCAGCGCCGGCGGACGCGCGTTCAGCGCCGGAAACGATCCGACGATGCCCGCCTTGCACTGCGCGATCACGAGATCGGGCACGGAAATGATGAACAGCGGCGATCCGATCACGGGAATCGACAGACGGCCCTTTAACAAGGCAGGCATGGACATTCGGAAGAATCCTCTTGGGTTATTCAGCGAAGGCGTGATGCATCGGCCGGAAAGATGCCAGACATCATACCAACAAGGCAAATCCAGCTGGTAAGCTTGTGCCAAGGCGCTACTGGCATAGCGCGCGGGTGACGTAGTTTTCGGTGCGGCAGTCGCCGGGCTCGCGTTTACGGCCCGGCAGATACACCTTGGCGGAGCATTTTTCCGCGGCGTCGGTATCGAGGCTCTTGCCTTCCTGGTAGCCCTTGCTCTGACAGAGCTTGTCGGCGCCGGCCTTGCAGTCCGGCGCGCCATTGGCCGAAACCGGACAGCCCATGCGGCCGGTCACCATCAAGGAGGGCTTGGCCAGGCGCGACAGGCTTTCGCCGGCATCCTTGGTGGCATCCCTGGCGCGCGCATTCAAATCCTCGATAGCCTCCTGCGGGCCTTTCAGGGTGGGCAGGATCGACTTGGATTTCTCCCACAATTTTCCGATTTCGCTGATCAGGCCCGGATTCTCCTCCCGCGCCGGCGGTGCAGCCTCATTCTGCTGCGGCGCGGGCTGCTCCGGTTGGGACCGATCCGGAACCGCCTGCTGGGCCGGCGTCTGGATGCCGAGTGAGGATGGCGGCGCCGCCGCCTGGGGCCAGCCCGCGGATGCGGTCATGATGAAAATCGACAGCGCCGCGCCGGCGGTCGCGACGTACGTCCTGGACAGCGCGAGTATATTGCCGGTTCGATCAAGCATGGCCTGAAGCGTACCCCGAAGCCGCGGAGCGGCAAAGTCTTTCACCAACGGGGGTATCAGATCAGCTTGAATGCGATGACAAATCCGAGCACGAGCACGGCGGCGCCGAGCGCCACCCACAGCCCCAGACGTTTCTCGATTTGTGCCCGGATCCATTCGCCGTAGCGGTCGAGCAGGATCGCGACTACGAAGAAGCGGCCGCCGCGGGCGATGATCGAGCACAGGACGAACAGCCAGATGTTGTAATCGGCAAAGCCCGAGGTGATCGTCACCAGCTTGTAGGGGATCGGCGTCAGGCCCTTGCCGATAATGATCAGGGCGCCCCATTCGGCATAGGATGCGCGGAAGGCTTCGACCTTGCCGCTGAGACCATAAATCTGGATCAGCCATTGCCCCAGCGAATCATAGAGCAGCGCGCCGATGCCATAGCCGACGATGCCGCCCAGCACCGACGTCACGGTACAGACCGCGGCGTAGAACCAGGCCCGCTGCGGCCGCGCCAGCGACATCGGGATCAGCATCACGTCCGGCGGCACCGGAAAAAACGAGCTTTCCGCGAACGACACCGCGCCCAGGATCCAGACCGCATATGGCTTGTGGGCGGCGTCAATGCACCAATCGTAAATCCGTCTCAGCATGGCGCGATGAACCACCCTAGAGCGAATTTGTCCATGCCGGGAAATCGGGGGAAGTCGGGAAGTTTAGTGCCGCTTTCGCAGGGCACGGCCTTCAAGCGCGACAATTCGTCGCCGGACGTCCACAGGCGCGGCCGGCTTGGGCATTTTGGTCGATGATTTCGGCAGCTTCTCGGCGATTCCAAGCAGATGCTCGCGCCGTTCCATCTCGCGCCACACGTCCTCGGGCCGCACGCCGGCCGACGCCCACAGAACCGTGAGATTGTAGAGCAGATCGGCGCTCTCGCGGACCACCGCATCGGAATTGCCGTTGACGGCATCGATCACGACCTCGATGGCTTCTTCCGCCAGTTTCTTGGCCATCTTGGCCGGGCCCCGCTGAAACAGCCGCGCGGTTCGCGACGTGGCCGGATCAAGATCCTTGGCCGCGAGGACAGCCAGATAAAGCCGTTCGAGCGAATCACCCATCCCCCGAAGCTAGTCGAAACCGATGGAAAGCGTGTTAACGGCCGGTTCCCGGCCGCATCCGCGCAAAGAAAAATCCGCCGGCATCGTTAAGGTGCCGGCGGATCAATTCGGTTCGAAAACCGACGGTTACCAGCCGGGGAGCGGGTGACCCTTGAAATGGGGCACGCTCGACTTGGAGCCGTAGTATCCACCGCCGTAGTAGCCGCCGCCGTAATAGGGCTGGCTGCCATAATAGGGGTCGCCGCCGTAATAGGCCGGGCCGCCACCGTAATAGACCGGGCCGCCACCGTAATAATAATGGTCCCGGCGGTTCTGGCTCGCGGCGATTGCAATACCGGTACCGACAATACCGGCGAAAGCGGCCGCCGCAGCTGCGCCACCGCCGCCACGATAGTAACGGCGACGGGCGCTGAAGTCGGTAGCGTCGCTGGTCGCGGCCGCCTGCGACAGGCCTTGGCCTGCAGGGGCGGATCCGGCGCGGGCCCTTGACGGCTCGAAGGCGGTCAACGCCACCGCAGCGACTGTCGCCATGACAGCGGTGCGACCGATAGATGAAAACAAGGTTCTACGCGCGAACATCTCAATGTCCTCCATGGTAGTCTGGCCTGGCAGGCCTCGTATAGCTAACCACTGGGGTCTTGTTAGGTTCCCCAATCCGAATGCAAGCTGAACGATCGGTGTCGAAATCGTGGCGTTCACCGGCCGCTCAGGTTTGATGCGACAGAATGCCTACCTCCGGCGCCCCGGGCGTCATGAAACAAACATAGCTGGCGCCGCTGCTGGCGTCCGGTCGGCTTGAAGTAATTGCAATGCGTGCAAATTTTACCAATGCAGCTCGCTGCTTCCTGACTTCGCTGCCAGCCCTGCTGGGTCTTGCGTTCGGCGTCGGTGAGTGCGGGGCTGCGGACGAAACCCGGCCGCCGGTCGCGATCCAGTTTTCCCTCGACCGTCCGATCGATGCCAGCGCAGCCCCGTTCGTGTTGGCAGCGAACAGGGGTTTGTTCAGTTCGGAGGGGCTGGCGGTCAACACCAATATCGCCATCGGATCGCTGGATGGCATCGCCCGCGTCGCCGCCGGCACCAGCGACTTCGCACTGGTCGACATCAACGAACTGATCCGCTTTCGTGACAAGCCTGGCGCCCGGCCGGTCAAGGCGGTGTTCGTGCTGTTCAACAAGGCGCCCTACGCCATTATTGCCCGCAAGAGCCGCGGCATTCAGGCGCTCTCCGACATCGAGGGCAAGACTCTCGGCGTCACCGAGGGCGACCTGTCGATCCGGCTTTGGCCGGCGCTGGCGCGGCAGAACGGAATCAAGGCCGCAAGCGTCAAGCAGAGCAGGATCAGCGCCGCCGTGCGCGAGCCGATGCTGTCGGCGGGTCAGGTCGACGCCGTGACCGGGTTTTCCTATCTTTCGGGGGTCAATCTGAGGGACCGCGGCGTTCCGGCCGACGACCTTGCCGTGCTTCGGTACGCCGACTACGGCTGCGAGGCTTACGGCTTCGCGCTGATCGTCGACCCGGTGTTCGCAGCGGCAAAGCCCGAGGCGGTGAAGGGCTTCCTGCGCGCGGTGATGGCGGGCACCCACTTGGCCATCAAGGAGCCGGGGCGTGCGGCGGATGAAGTCGTCAGCCGGATGGACGGCGGATCGCGCGATCTCGAGCTGGAACGCCTGCGCGCCGTCATTCGCGACAACATCCTCACCGGCGAAGTGAAGCGCAACGGCATCGGCGGCATCGACCCCGCCCGCTTCGAGCGCTCGATCGATCAGATCGCCGA
>JAYSPJ010000005.1:0-1615 GCA_043722155.1 Bradyrhizobium sp. | reverse complement strand
GCCCGCCTTGAGCTGACCCTTGAACATCAGCGCGCGCCACGCAGTCAGCCCGGTGAGGACTGTTGCCGCGGCCTCCTCGAACGTCATGTGGGCGGGCTTGGGGGCGAGGCTTGCGACAGGCACGCAGACGTATTCGGCGATGGTTCCGGCGTGCGGCATTCCGAGCAGCCCGAATGCGGCTTGCGGGGCGTGGCGGTTCGCGCCCCAGTCGAGCCCGGGATAGATCACCACCTCGTCGCCGATCACCGCGCCGCTCACCCCGTCGCCCAGCATGTCGACCACGCCCGCACCGTCGCAGCCCATCGTCGTCGGCAGGTTCATCCCTGGATAAAGCCCGCGCGCGATCCACATTTCGCGGTGATTGACCGAAGCCGCGCGGATCGCGACGCGCACTTCGCCAGCACCGGGCAGAGGCGTTGCGACTTCGGCGACGCGAACCGCTTCGGGGCCGCCCGTGGTTTCCTGGTAGAGCGCTAGCATTGGAGGCCTTTCAGAAGGAACGCGGCAGGCCGAGCGATTCGGCGATGCCGTTGCGGACCATTTCGTTGGTGACCGGGCCGATCCGCCACAGCCGGGAATCGCGCCAGTAACGCTGCATGTCGGTCTCGGCCGAATAGCCCATCCCGCCGAGCATCTGGATCCCGAGGTCGGCGGCCTGGTTGGCATTTTCCGAGGCCATCAGCTTGAGCATGTTGGCTTCCTTGCCGACGTTCTCGCCCTTGGCCTGCTTGGCGGCGCAATAGTGGAGCATCAGTTCGGTCGAAGCCTGCATCGTCGCGATGTCGGCGATGTAGTGCTGGAGCACCTGGAACTGGCCGATGTATTTGCCGAACGCCTTGCGCTGCATGAGATAGGCGAGCGCATCTTCGAGCACGCCGTCGATCACCCCGAGGCAGAACGCGCCGACCATGATCCGCTCGTTGTTGAGCGTCGGCAACAGGCTGCGCCAGGCGTTGTGCGGTTCGGCCAGGACGTTTTCGTCGGCGACGAAGACATTGTCGTAAACCACCGTGCAACTGCCCATCGAGCGCATCCCGAGCTTGGGCAGCGGGGTGATCTTCACGTCCTCGGACTTCGCCGGAACCCAGAACAGGGTCAGTCCCTGGTGCTTCTTTTCGACCGTCTTGTCGGTGCGGGCCAGGCACAGCAGATAATCGGCGACGTGCGCCGACGAGCTCCAGATCTTCTCGCCATTGAGCACCCAGCCGCCCTCGACCTTCTCGGCGGTGGTCGAGAGGCTGCCGAGCAGGTCGGTGCCGCCGCCGGGCTCGGTGAACGAGATCGCCGCCTTGAGATCGCCAGCGGCGATCGCGGGCAGGTACTTCGCCTTCTGCTCTGCGGTGCCGTAAAGTCCGATCGACTTCGATCCAGCGAACGAGGTGATCCCCCAGATCCACGCCAGACCGCCCAGCGAGCGCGCCAGCTCGCGCGCCAGCAGCATCTGCATCAGCACGTCGCCGCCCTGGCCTCCGAACTCCTCGGCGATGCCAATCCCGTGGAACCCGGCCTCGGTGAACTTATCCCACAGCGCGTGCGGATAGTTGTGCTCGTCGGCTTCCAGCTTGCGCGACCACTCCTTGGGCAGTTCGGCATCGACCCAGCGCCGGACCATGTC
>JAYSPJ010000004.1:0-8137 GCA_043722155.1 Bradyrhizobium sp. | reverse complement strand
TACAGCACCGCCGTGCGCCTGAATTGCGGGTCCAGCTCGACCTCGTCGGGGGCGATCAGGCCGGGCTGGTCGCCGACATCGGGCTGTTGCGCATAGCTCTGCGAGGCCGAAATCATCAGTCCGGCCGCAGCGGCCATCGTCCAGATCAGGTGGCGAAATTTCGTCATGCAGAGTTCTCCCGGTGGCGCCTTCGCCAGATCATGGAACCATCAAATCTCAGTGGCAACTTGATGGCAAGTTTTAGGCAGGCACACCCCCCATATGCTTGGTGGTTCTGGCGTTTTGCGGCGGGTAAGTCATTGATGCCAGCGACCATTGTTACTGTGCATGGGGTTGTTTTCGATATTTTGGTAGGAAGCGGGAACGAATGGGGCTGCGGCTGGCCTCATTTCGGCGCGATCCATATCCGCAGCCCGTACGAGACCAGCGTCACGGTCCCGACCCCGCCGAGCCACAGCGCCGCGAACCACAGCAGCCGCTGCGCCAGCGGGCGCGGATTTGGATCCGGCCGAATCAATGATAGCCGCTCCCGGCCTTTACCTTGCCGCGGAATACATAATAGGCCCAGCCGGTATAGCCGAGAATCAGCGGGATCAGCACGGCGACGCCGACCAGCATGAAGATCTGGCTGTTCTCGGGCGAGGCCGCCTGCCAGATGGTGATGCTCTGCGGCACGATGTAGGGCCACATGCTGATGCCCAATCCGGCATAGGACAGCGCGAACAGCGTCAGCGTCAGGAAGAACGGCTGATAGTCCCATCTGTTGGCAAGGCTGCGCAGCAACAGACCGGTCACGGCGGCGACCGCCACCGGCGCCGTCAGGATGATGTTCGGCCAGGAGAACCAGCGCTGCGTGTACTGGATGTGGAGGAACGGCGTGGCGGCGCTGACCGCGCCGATGGCGCCGATCATCGCGAACAACAGAAACCAGCTCAGATGATAGGCCTTGTCGCGCAGCGGGCCCTCGGTCTTCATGACAAGCCAGGTCGCGCCCAGCAGCGCGTAGCCGATTGCCAGCGCGATCCCGGTCAGGATGCTGAACGGCGTCAGCCAGTCCCACCAGCCGCCGGCATAATGCCGCCCCTCGACATGCACGCCCTGCAGGATGGCGCCGAGCGCAATCCCCTGCGCCAGCGCCGCCAGCAGCGATCCGGTGGCGAACGGGATATCCCAGCGATTGCGCCCGCCCGGCGTGGTCCGCCAGCGGAATTCGAAGGCCACGCCGCGAAAGATCAGGCCGATCAGCATCGCAATGACAGGGGTGTACAGCGCCGGCATCAGCACCGCATAGGCCAGCGGAAACGCCGCCATCAGGCCGCCGCCGCCCAGCACCAGCCAGGTTTCGTTGCCGTCCCACACCGGCGCCACGCTGTTCATGATCACGTCGCGGTCGGATTTTTCGGGAAACATCGGAAACAGGATGCCGAGGCCGAGATCGAATCCGTCCATCACCACGTAGACGAAGACGGCAAAGGCGATGATGAAGGCCCAGACGGTGGCGATGTCGACGGCGGCGGTCATGAGGCGGCCCCCCGTGCTGCCGCGCCGGCGGCGGGCGTGATGCCGGCAGCACGGGCGGGCGTGTCGCCGCGCGGTCCCTGTTCGCCGTGATGCGGCGGCGCCGCCATCAACCGGAGAATGTAGATCACGCCGGCGGTGAACACCACGAAGTAGACGATGATGAAGGCCATCAGCGACGAGCCGACCGCCGGCGCCGCCAGCGGCGAGGCGGAATCAACCGTTCGCAACAGGCCGTAGACCGTGAACGGCTGGCGTCCGGTCTCGGTGGTGATCCAGCCCGCCAGCACGGCGATGAAGCCCGAAGGCGCCATCATCAATGCGAAGGTGTGCAGCAGCCGGGAGTGGTAGAGCGTGCCGCGCCCGCGCGCCCACAGGCTGAAGAGGCCGAGCCCCAGGATCAGCAATCCCATCCCGACCATGATTCGGAACGACCAGAAGGTGATGGCCACCGGTGGCCAGTTTTCGCGCGGCACGGTGTCGAGACCGGCGAGCGGCGCATCGAGCGAATGTTTCAGGATCAGCGAACCCAGTTTCGGGACTTCGATGGCGTATTTCATCTTGCCCGCGGCCTGATCCGGCAGCCCGAACAGGATCAGCGGCGCGCCGTCCTTGTGGCTTTGGAAATGGCCTTCCATCGCCATGATCTTCACCGGCTGGTGCTCCAGCGTATTGAGGCCGTGCTGGTCGCCCGCAAAAATCTGGATCGGCGCCACCAGGGTGGCCATCCACATCGCCATCGAGAACATCACCCGCGGTCCGGCGAGATGCCGGTCGCGCAGCAGATGAAACGCGCCGACCGCGCCGACCACCAGCGCGGTGGTCAGATACGCCGCCAGCACCATGTGCACCAGGCGATAGGGAAACGATGGATTGAAGATCACCTTGAGCCAGTCGACGGCGATGAACTGCCCGTCGGCGTTGACGGCGAAGCCGGCCGGCGTCTGCATCCAGGAATTGGCCGACAGAATCCAGAACGTGGAGATCAGCGTCCCGATCGCGACCATCAGGGTCGCCATGAAATGCAGCCGGTGACCGACCCGTTCCAGGCCGAACAGCATGACGCCGAGAAAGCCCGCCTCGAGAAAGAAGGCGGTGAGCACCTCGTAAGCCATCAGGGGCCCGATCACGGGGCCGGCCTTGTCGGAAAACGCCGACCAGTTGGTGCCGAACTGGTAGGACATCACGATGCCCGATACCACGCCCATGCCGAACGCGATGGCGAAGATTTTCAGCCAGTAATTGAACAGGTTGATGAAGACCTCGCGCCCGGTCCATAGCCAGAGCGCCTCCAGCACGGCGAGGTAGCTGGCAAGGCCGATCGAGAAGGCGGGAAACACGATGTGAAACGACATCGTGAAGGCGAACTGCGCCCGCGCCAGCACCACGGCATCCCAGCCCTCGAACATCGGCAGCACCATCCGTCAAGGTTGGATCGTGCGCCCCATTTATCATGCAATCCGGGGCCGGGATATCGCGAACGGTCCATGAGGCTCACAACTAGATTTGCGTAGTTGATCGCCTCGAATTTATCGTTGTTCGCTTCGTCGCACGCAGAGCGACCCGGCTGGGGGGCATCCCGGCCGGGTCGTTGGAGGTTACTTGGAAGGTAGGAAGACTTGGTTAGAAGGCCTGTAGGCCAGGAACCTGGAGGCTGGAAACTTGATTCAGCGGGTGGTCTCGCTGTCGTAGGAGATCACGCAGACCTCGCTCGGATTTTTGTTGCTGCAATCGACCACTTGCTCGCGGACGAACATCGTTCCGGTGTCGCGCTGGGCGCGGGGGGCGGTGTTCTGGGCGGACAGCGAGGCCAGGGTGCAGACCGCGCCGAGCGGGATAATGAAGAAGCGGAAGGAAGGCTTCAGCATGTTCGTTCTCCTGTTCGGCGTTGGCGTTGCCTTGGTGATTGTTGGTATAGCGGGCGAGTTTTTCCAGGTGATGTCGTGGATTGTTTCAATTGTTTCGTCGGAGGTAATGTTTTCCGCCGCCGCAACGCCCGTCTTTTGTCCTTAAATCACTATCAACTCATTGAAATAACTGTTTTTTATGCCGCGAGGCTGTCCACGCCAGCGCCCTTAAGCAAGTCTGCAAGCTGCTTGCGCGCATAGAACATCCGGGTCTTCACCGTGCTCTGGGGAATGCCGATGATCGCACCGGCCTCTTCCACCGACTTCTCATGGTAGTAGACGAGGTTGATGATCTCGCGGTGCGCCGGCGACAGTTTGGCGACGCAGGCGCGCAGGATCGCCGAGGTATTGCTGCGGTCGAGCGAAGCCTCCGGAGTGTCGGCCTGGTCGGCGATTTCCAGCACGTCTTCCTGGTCGATATCCTCGTGGCGGCGCTGGCGCAGAGCGGTCAGCGCCTTGAAGCGGGCGATCGACAACAGCCAGGTGGAAACCTGGGAACGGCCCTCGAACTGGGCGGCGGTGCGCCACACGTCGAGAAAGACCTGGCTGACGAGGTCTTCGGCCATGGCGGTGTCGCGCACGATCCGCAGGATGAAACGGTAAACCCGGACATTATGACGGGAGTAAAGGATATGCATCGCCGACCGGCCGCCATCGGCGACGCCCTGCAGCAGCATTTCATCCGAAGTCGCCTGGGCAGCAATGATGCCTTGGCGGGCTGCGGCGTTGATAGCTACGACGTTCTGCATGACACGCTCCTGGTATTCGCCATTGGCGGCGTTTCGTTGGAGCCGAGTGATAGTTAATCTCGGTTTCGGGATGTCTGCACGCCAAGGGGAAAATGGTTTCATGCGCAGGAGAATTGTTTCGTCGCGAGCTTCACGACGACACATTCGGCACAAAAAAGCCTGTAATTTCAACGAGCGGAATATGGGAAGAGGCAGGGATGAAGGCATTGGAACGTTTCTCGTTCCAATGCGTCGCCATCCCCTGGCGGGAAAAGGCCAGAAGCCGGCAGCAACCTCTCGTACGTTAGAGCTTGTTGATGCTCACGCCTTGTCGCCAGCGGGCGAAAACAGATAGCCGCCACCGCGGATGGTGCGGATCACCGCCGGCTTGGTCGGATCGATCTCGATCTTGCGCCGGATTCGCATGATGCGCAGATCGACCGCGCGGTCGAACGCCTCGGCATCGCGGGCGTTGGCCAGTTCCAACAGCCGCTCGCGCGACAGCACCCGCTTTGGATTGGCCGCGAACACTTTCAACAGGCCGAACTCGGAAGCGGTCAGCGGATGCTCGTTGCCCTCGTCGTCGCGCAGCGCCTGCGCCTCGAGATCGAGCCATTTGGTGCCGAACCGCACCAACTGGTCCTTTGCCGCCTTGGCGCTGGCGGCCTCCGGCGCCGCAGCCTGCGCCCTGACCGGCGAAGAGCGCCGCAGCACCGAGCGGATCCGCGCCATCAATTCACGCAATTCGCAGGGTTTTGCGATGTAGTCGTCGGCGCCGAGCTCCAGCCCGACCACGCGGTCGATCGGGCTCGCGGTTGCGGTCAGCATGATGACCGGGACATTGGTGCGGCTCTTGAGGTCGCGGATGATGGAAAGCCCGTCTTCCTCGGGCATGTTGAGATCGAGCACCACGAGGTCCGGCACCGAGGTCTCGATCGCCTCGCGCAGGCTCTTGCCGCCGTCGCACAGCGTCACGCCGAAGCCGTGCATCTTGAGGTATTCGCCGACCATCTCGCGGGCCGGCGCCTCGTCGTCGACGATGATGATGTGTTGCTGACTTTGGCTCATGACATCTCAGTCGCAGGCAGCACGACCGTGAAGGTCGACCCCTGTCCGGGCCCGTCGCTGTCGGCGGTCACCTCGCCGCCATGCATGTCGATGATGTGCTTGACGATGGACAGGCCGAGGCCGGTCGAGCTTTCGCCCGCGGTGGGCTTGGCGGAAAGCCGCTGGAAGCGGCCGAACAGCCGGCCGAGATCTTCCGGCGAGAGACCCGCGCCCTCGTCGGCGATGCGAATGATGGTGCTGTCCTGCTCATGGGTGACCACGACCGTGATCTTGCCGCCGATCGGTGAATATTTGATGGCGTTGCTGACGAGATTGTCGATCGCCTCGCGCATCCGGTCGGTATCGCACATCGTGACGATATTCGGGGGCGCCGACACCGTGATGGTCTGCTGCTTGTTGACCGCCAGCGGCTGGTTGGCGTCGGCGACCTCGCTGACCAGGGCGGCGATATCGACCGGCTCGCGGCGAATCGAGATGTCGAAGGCATCGGCCATCGCGTCCGAAATCAGATGGTCGACCATCGAGGTCAGCCGCTTGGTGGCGTCGCGGATGTGCTCGACCTGGGCGGTGACGCTCTCCTTGGAGGAGCCGGCGCCGATCAGTTCGGTCAGCATCTCGGTGCGGCCGAGAATGACGCCGAGCGGGTTCTTCAGGTCGTGGGCGACGGTGCCGAGAATTTCGTTCTTGAAGCCGTTGGCGCGCTGCAACCGCATCCACTGCGACGACAGCCGGCGGTTGGCCTGCATCAGCGCGCGGGTGCGCTGGGCGACGCGGTCCTCGAGCTGGGCGTTGGCCTCGTGCAGTTGCTGATAAAGAATCACATTGTCGAAGGCGATCGACAGCCGGCTGGAGAAAATCTCGACCAGCGCGCGGTCGGTCTCCGACAGCGGGCGTTCCGCCTGCAGCAGCACCACCACTTCGCGGCCGCTGCCGGTGCGCAGATAGAGCACGCTGCGGTGGTCGGCGAACTCGTTCTTGCGGCGCTGGAAGGCCGCTTCGACCATCTGCCGCAAATCCGGATCGAGCGATTTCGATCCGGTAGAACCGATGAACCGGCTGTAGCAGCCCGAGCCCGCCAGCACCGAGAAATCGCTGCCGGCGCTGCCGCCGTCGTCGCGCAGCACCAGGATGCCGGCGCAATCGACATTGAGCAGCGAGGCGAGCTGGGTCAGCACGCCCTCGGCGAGCCGCTGCATCGACTTGAAGTCGTACAGGGTTGAGGCGGCATCGATGATGATTTCCAGCCCGCGCCGGGTTTGCACCATGCGTTCGAGCTGCTGATAGCTGCGCAATGCCGCGGTCAGCGAGGTGAACAGCTTGTCGGCGGTGAGCTCGGTCTTCGCCTTGTAGTCGTTGATGTCGTACTGGACGATGACGCGCCGCTCCGGCGCCTGGCCGGGCTGCCCGGTGCGCAGGATGATGCGGACGGTCTCGTTCTTGATTTCGTTGCGGATGTATTCGACCAGATCGAGGCCGGCGGCGTCGGTTTCCATGATGACGTCGAGCAGCACGGCGGCGATATCCGGATGCGCACGCATCAGGGTGCGGCCCTCGGCCGCCGAATAGGCCGACAGGATTTCCAGCGTCTGGCCGTTGAGATTGTAGTCGCTCAGCGCAAACCGGGTGCCTTCATGCACGGCCTGGTCGTCGTCGATGACGGCAATCTTCCATCTGCGCGCAGTCGAGGCTACCGGAGCGGTTCCGGAATCGTCGATCAGGTGGAGGACATCGTCCTGTTCGGCCATTGCGGGATCCCGTCGCTTGCTTGTTCCGTGGTGGCGGAACCGCCCTTGGCGGCCCGCGGCATGATAATGCGAAATGTGGTGCCTTGTCCCAGTCTTGAATCCAGCATCATCCGGCCGCCGAGCTGCTGGGTAACCAGATTATAGACAATGTGCAGGCCAAGTCCGGTGCCGCCCTCGTTGCGGCGGGTGGTAAAGAACGGGTCGAACGCCTGTCGCTGCACGTCTGGCGTCATTCCGGCCCCGTTGTCGGCGAAAATAATCTCGACGTCGTCACTGCCGCGCGGTCGCGCTGAAATCGAGATGGCCCCGCTTCGCCCGTCGGCAAAGGCGTGGTTCGCCGCGTTGAGGAACAGATTCGTCAGAATCTGGCCATAGGAGCCTGGATAGCCGTCGATCACCAGGCCCTCCGGCACGTCGACCGAAAGCGAGATCGCGGATCGCTTCAGCACCGGCCGCAGGCTGGCGATGATCTGGTCGGTCGCCTCGGACAGGCTGAACTGGCGGCGTTCGGCATGCGAGCGGTCCACCGCGACCTGCTTGAAGGACTGGATCAGTTCGCCGGCGCGATGCAGGTTGGCCACCAATTGCGCGGCGGCGTCGCGGGAAGAGTGGACGAATTCCTTGAGTTGCGACCTGCGCAACGGCCTCTCGGATTTCAACTCGGCCTCGAACACTTCCGCGCGGCGCGCGAAACTGGACGCCACCGTCAGGCTGATGCCGATCGGGTTGTTGACTTCATGGGCGACGCCGGCGACCAGTCCGCCGAGCGCCGCCAGCCGCTCGGCGTCGATCAGGTTTTGCTGGGCGGCGTTCAGCTCAAGCAGGGCGCCTTCGGCCTTTTCCTTCGAGGCGCGCAGCTCGTCTTCGGTTTCGCGCTTGGCAATGGCGTTTTCGCGGAACACCTCCACCGCGCGCGCCATCGCGCCCACCTCGTCCCTGGCGTTGGTGCCCTGCACGCGACGGTCGTAGTCGCCTGACGTGATGGCGTGCATGGCCGCCATGATCTGCTGCAGCGGCAGCCGGATCGAGAGCGCGATGATGACGCCCGCGCTGAGGATGATGCCGAGAAAGATCACGGCGATCGACAGCACCTTGCGTGAAATGCTGGTCAGCGTGCGGTCGAAGGTCGCCTGCGCCTTCTGCTCGCGCTGGCGCATCTTGACCGACAGAT
>JAYSPJ010000003.1:0-9642 GCA_043722155.1 Bradyrhizobium sp. | reverse complement strand
GCCTGGACCGGGAGACCGGATCCGAGTTTGACCTACTCGCTGATGTTCACCAAGGACGCCTATTACAACGGCGGCAGGGCGCCGGTGCCGCCGGAACTGGAAGCCGCCATCAAGGAGTCGCGCGCCTCCGAGGACGTCCAGGTCCGCAGCAAGGCCTTTGCAACGGTGCAAAGACTGGTCATGGAGAATGCCTTCGTGGCGCCGCTCGCCTTCCAGTTCGAATTGGTGGCGATGAACAAGAAGGTGCAAGGCTACAGGCCGAACCTGCTCGGCAAACCGAAATACGACGACGTCTGGCTGGAGAGCTAAATGGCGCGACGAAGTCCGGCAAAGGTGATCGGCAGCCGCCTGTTGCAGGCGCTGCCGGTGATCCTGCTCGCGACTTTCATGGTGTTTTCGCTGCTCAAGCTGGTGCCCGGCGACATCGCGGTGACGCTGGCCGGCGACAACGCCACCGATGCGCGGATCGAGGAGATCAGGCGAATATACGGCCTCGACCGGCCGTTCCTGGTGCAATACGGCACGTGGCTCGGCAACGCCGTGCAGGGCGACCTGTCGCAGTCGCTGCTGTCGGGAGAGAAGGTCGCCACCTCGATCTCCCGCGCCTTTCCCAATACCCTGCTGATCGTGGCGATCGCGCTGCTGCTGGCGCTCGTCACAGGGATCCCGATGGGCATCGTGGCGGCGATCAAGCCTAACGGCTGGGTCGACAAGATCGTCAGCATGATCGCCTCGCTCGGCGTGGCGATACCCGGCTTCTGGCTCGCCATGATCCTGGTTGCCGAAATCTCGCTGCGACTGAACTGGCTGCCGGCCACCGGGGCAAAATCCTTCGCGGTGTCGCCGTCGGAAGCGATCCGGCACGCGTTGTTGCCCGGAATTGCCATCGCCGCCTATGGCATGGCCGAGGTGGCGCGGCAGCTGCGTGGTTCGCTGCTGGAGGTGCTGTCGTCGCAATATGTGCGGACGCTGCACGCCAAGGGGCTTTCGATGACGCGGATTCTCTGGCAGCACGGCCTCAAGAACGTCAGCGTCAATCTGTTCACCATCATCAGCCTGCTGGTCAACCGCATGCTGGCGGCGACCGTCGTCATCGAAGCCGTGTTCGCCATCCCCGGATTGGGCAGCCTGATCGTGCGCGGCGCCATCCAGCGCGATTTTCCAATTGTGCAGGGTGTGGTGTTCACCATGGTGATCGTCGTTATCATGGTCAACCTGATCGCCGATCTCTTGTGTGCAGCGGTCGATCCGAGGATCGAGCAATGACCGACGCTGCGCTTTCAGGCCAGTCGCGCCCAGCGAAAATGAGCCGCGCCCGTCGCTTCCTGATGTGGCTGGCGTCGGACCTGCGCGCCGCGCTGGCGATCGTCGTGCTGCTGGGGTTGGTCATTGTCGCGATCGGCGCGCCATGGATCGCGCCGTATCAACCGACCGCGCAGGACGTCAACAACATGCTGGCGGCGCCCGGTCCAGGCCATCTGCTCGGGACCGACGATCTCGGCCGCGACATCTTCAGCCGCCTGATCTGGGGCGCGCCGGCCACCGTGTATGCAAGCCTGCTTGCGGTCAGCGTCGCCGTCGCCATTGGTTTGCCGGTTGGATTGATGGCGGGTTTCTTCGGCGGCTGGGTTGACGATGTCATCAGCCGTGTGATCGACACTTTTCTTTCCTTTCCGGCGATCGTGCTGGCGATCGCGGTGACCGGCGCGCTCGGCATCGGGCTGACCAACGGCATGATCGCCGTCGGCATTGTGATGTTTCCGGCGCTGGCGCGGATCGTGCGGGCGCGTACACTGATCGTGCGCCAGGAACTTTACGTCGATGCGTCGCGCTGCTTCGGCGCGCCGGCCTGGCATATCCTGTGGAAGCACGTGCTGCCGAACGCATTGCAGCCGGTGATCGTCCAGGTGACCTTGCTATTGGCCGCTGCGTTGCTTGCGGAAGCCAGTCTCAGCTTTCTCGGTCTCGGGATTCAGCCGCCCAATCCGAGCTGGGGCGCGATGCTGGCTCGCGCCTATCAATACATGGAGATCGCCCCGGAACAGATGTATGCGCCCGGATTGGCCATTCTGGTCATTTCACTGGCGTTCAACGCGCTGGGAGAATCCTTGCGCATCGTGCTCGATCCCACCATGAAGGATCGCTGAGCTTCAACTGGACACATTCATGCCGCTTCATCGACTCCTGATCGCCAATCGCGGCGAGATCGCCATTCGCATCAGTCGTGCCGCAGGCGAAACCGGCCTTGCCACCGTCGCCATCCATCCGTCGGACGACGCGCTGTCGCTGCATGTCCGCGCAGCCGACGAGAGTTTCGAAATGCCGGGGCGGGGCGCGCGCGCCTATCTCGATATCGAAGCGGTCATTGCGGCCGCGAAGGCGACCAGCTGCGACGCGCTGCACCCCGGCTATGGCTTTCTCAGCGAAAATTCGCTGCTGGCGCGGCGTTGTGCGGAGGAGGGGATCGTCTTCGTCGGACCGTCTCCCGAGGCGCTCGATTTGTTCGGCGACAAGATCGAAGCCAAGCGGCTCGCCAAACGCTGTGGGCTGCCTGTCATCGAAGGGACCAGCGGCCCGACCACGCTGGACGAGACGAAGGCATTCTTCGCCTCGCTCGGCGCGGGTGGGGCGGTCATGATCAAGGCCGTGGCCGGGGGCGGCGGGCGCGGCATGCGGTTCGTCGAGGATGCCTCAAAGCTGGAGGAAGCCTATGCGCGCTGCCAGTCCGAGGCGAAGGCCGCCTTTGGAAACGACAGCGTCTATGTCGAACGCCTGATCCGCAAGGCGAGGCATATCGAGGTGCAGATCATCGGCGACCATTATGGTGCGATCAGCCATTTGTGGGAACGTGAATGCACGATTCAGCGGCGCAACCAGAAGCTCATCGAAGTGGCACCGAGCCCGTCCCTGAGCGACGGCCTACGTGGGCGCATCATTGACGCCGCCAGGCAACTGGCGGCCGCCGCGCATTACGACAATCTCGGCACCTTCGAATTCCTGGTCGATGGCGAAGCCTCCATGGGCGATCCGGCGTTCGCCTTCATCGAGGCCAATCCGCGCCTTCAGGTCGAGCACACCGTGACCGAGGAGGTACTTGGCGTCGATCTCGTCAAGTCGCAGCTCGCGGTCGCCGCCGGTGCAACCCTGGCCTCGCTCGGCCTGGCGCAGGCCGACGTCCCGGCACCACGAGGCTACGCGATGCAGCTTCGCATCAACATGGAAGTGATGGACGAGAAGGGCGCGACCAAGCCGACCGGCGGGACCTTCGACGTGTTCGATCCGCCGTCCGGCCCGGGAGTGCGGGTGGATACCTTTGGTTATGCGGGGTACAGGACCAGTGCGGCCTTCGACTCCCTGCTGGCCAAGGTGATCGTTCATTCGCCGGCCGCGAGCTGGCCCGATGTGGTGCAGAAAGCCGCGCGCGCCTTGCGCGAGTTCCGCATTGCGGGGCTCGCCACCAATATTCCGTTCATTCAGGCGGTGCTGGCGCATCCCGATTTTGTCGGTAATCGCATCAGCACCGGTTTTATCGATACCCACGTCGCCGCGCTGGTCGGTGCGTCCAGGCAAATGGCGCGACCGCTGTTCTTCGCAAGCGCAGACGCCGCAAGCGGAGCGGCGGCGCCCTCCAGGGCCGGCGATCCAGCTGCCGGCCCGGCGGGATCGGTAGCGGTGCCGGCGCCGCTGCAGGGCACCATCGTCGCGATCGAGGTGGCGGAAGGGGATATGGTTCGTCCGGGGCAGCAGATCGCCATCCTCGAATCCATGAAGATGGAACACCTCGTTGCCGCGCCCCACGGTGGCAAGGTCACGAGGATTGTCGCCGGAAGCGGCGCGACGCTGATGCACGGCGAGACGATCCTGTTTCTCGAACCCGCCGAGGTCGCGGGCGACGAGGCCGAGGCAGAAGCCATAATCGATCTCGACCACATTCGTCCCGATCTTGCGGAACTGATCGCGCGCCATGCCATTACGCTCGATGCCAACCGCCCGGCGGCGGTCTCGCGCCGGCGCAAAACCAATCAGCGAACGGCGCGGGAAAACATCGCGCAGTTGGTCGACGAGGGTTCCTTCGTCGAATATGGATCGCTGGCGATCGCCGCCCAGCGCCGCCGGCGCAAGGTCGACGACCTCATCAAGAACACGCCCGCCGACGGGTTGATTGCCGGCATTGCCACGGTCAACGCCGAAAAATTCGGCGCGCACGACGCCCGCTGCATGGTGATCTCCTACGACTACACCGTACTGGCCGGCACCCAGGGCCACATGAATCACAAGAAGATCGACCGCATGCTCGGCCTGGCCGAGCAGTGGCGGATGCCGCTGGTATTTTATGGCGAGGGCGGCGGCGGCCGCCCCGGCGATACCGACCGGCTCGGCATGACCGGCCTCGACGGACCGTCATTCGTGCAGTTTGCAAAACTGTCCGGCCTGGTACCGGTCGTGGGCGTGGTGTCCGGCTATTGCTTCGCCGGCAATGCCGCGATGCTCGGCTGCTGCGACGTCATCATCGCGACGCAGAATGCGTCGATCGGGATGGGCGGGCCGGCGATGATCGAGGGAGGCGGTCTCGGCGTCTATCATCCCGCCGAGGTGGGGCCAGTGTCGTTCCAGGCGCCGAACGGCGTCATCGACATTCTGGTCGAGGACGAGGAGGCGGCCACCAGCGCCGCGCAGCAATACCTGTCCTACTTTCAGGGCTCGGTCGCCTCCTGGAAGGCAGGGGATCAGCGCCTGCTGCGGCGGGCCATCCCCGAAAACCGGCTGCGCGTCTATGACATCCGCACCGTGATCGACCTTCTCGCGGACGAAGGATCGGTGCTCGAAATACGCCGGGATTTCGGCGTCGGCATGATCACGGCTTTCATTCGCATCGAAGGCAGGCCGTTCGGATTGATCGCCAACAATCCAAAGCACCTCGGCGGCGCGATCGACGCGCCGGCGGGGGACAAGGCCGCTCGCTTCATGCAGCTTTGCGATGCCTTCGACATTCCGATCGTGTCGCTGTGCGATACGCCGGGCTTCATGGTGGGGCCCGAGGCCGAGAAAACCGCAATCGTGCGTCATGTCGCGCGCATGTTCGTGACCGGGGCGAGCCTCACCGTACCGCTGTTCGGCATCGTGCTGCGCAAGGGCTACGGCCTCGGCGCGCAGTCCATGATCGGCGGCGGCTTCCATGCCTCCTTCTTCACGGTGGCGTGGCCGACCGGCGAATTCGGCGGCATGGGGCTGGAAGGCTACGTGCGGCTCGGCTTCCGCAAGGAGATGGAAGCGATCGCCGATCCGGTCGAGCGGGAGAAATACTATCAGGCCAAGGTTGCAGAGCTCTATGCCAACGGCAAGGCGACCTCCATCGCATCGGTACTCGAGATCGACGAAGTGATAGATCCGGCCGAGACCCGTCGCTGGATCATGGCCGGCCTCCAGTCGGTCCCGAAGCCCGAGCCGCGCAGTCGCCGCAAGCGTCCCTGCATCGATGCCTGGTAGGGCGCACCTTCGGTGAGTTTCATCATGCCGATAGGGCCGCGCTAACCAGACTGTCTGCGTCGCTGCAGCCGGATTCGTTCGCGAGCGATCTCGGTCAGGGCATCGCCAATTTGATGCCGGTGGACGCCGGTGTCCTTCAGCTCGCGGTCGTCGAGGCGGCGCAGCGCGACGCGTGCGGCCGGGCGTTCCCAGTGTGCGATCACGCTTGCGATCCATCGGTTGACGAGGCGTCCGGTGATCCGTCGCGCGGGCTGTCCGGTGCATCCCCGCGCCGTGGGTCTCACGGCTTTGATGCACCCGCGACATGGCGGCCGGCGATATAGCCGAAGGTCAGTGCGGGCCCGAGTGTGATGCCGGCGCCGGGATAGTTGCCGCCCATGATGCTCGCCATGTCGTTGCCGGCGGCATAGAGTCCGTCGATGGCCCGACCATCGGCATCCAGTGCACGGGCATTCGCGTCGGTCCGAATCCCGGCATAGGTGCCGAGATCGCCGATCAGCATTTTGATCGCATAGAACGGTCCATGCTCGATCGGGCCGATGCAGGGGTTCGGTCCATGCAGTGCATCGCCCTGAAAGCGGTTGTAGGCCCGCGATCCCTTGCCAAAGGCCGTATCCTGTCCGGTCGCCGCCGACACGTTGAACTGTGCAATCGTCGCCTCCAGTCCTCGCGCGTCGATACCGGCCTTAGCTGCCAGTTCTGAGAGCGTACCGCCGCGCATCAGGTAGCCGGTGTCGACGTGACGGCCGATCGGCATCGGAAACGGCGGCACGCATCCGAGGCCGTATTTGCGCAGGGTCTTGTGATCGCAGATCAGGAAGGCGGCGATTTCTTCGCCGGGCCTGGCGGCCTTCATCATCTCCTGGACGAAGTCGTGATAGGAATTGCCTTCGTTCGCAAAGCGCGCGCCGTCGCGCATCACGGCAATCACGCCCGGCTTGGCGCGATCGATGAAATGCGGCATCACGCCGCTGGTGCCGTCTTTCCGCTTGGTGACCGATACCGGCACCCATGCCGCGGCATTCGGAAGCGTGTCTTCGACGCGCCCGCCCACCGCCTCCGCCATGCGCAGGCCGTCGCCGGTGTTGCCGGTCGGGCCGGGTGAATAGTGCTGGGTACCGTCGGGCGCATGCGGGAACATCGCCTTGCGCCTGGCGACATCATGCGGAAAGCCGCCGCAGGCCAGGATGACGCCCCGCTTTGCATGGACGCGAACCAGGCGACCCTCGCGTTCGACCATGGCGCCGCGCACCGCGCCATTCTCGACGATCAGCTCGCGGACCGGGGAGGACAGCCACAGGGGAATGTTCAGGTCGAATGCGGATTTCGCCAGCCGTCCGGCCAGCGCGTTGCCGTTGGTGAGCGTCATGCCGCGGCCGTAACGCATCACGTCCATCAGATGGCGGGACAGTCGCTTGGCGACATAGACCGCCGAGGTCAGCGATTTGGTCGCGCGCATGAAGTGAATGATCTCCTTGCCCGACCCCAGCATCATGCCGAACACGGTCAATTCCGGCAGCGGCGCGCCGAGATCTTTGACATGCGGGCCGAGTTCGCGGCCGTCGAACGGGCGCGTCACCATCGAGCGGCCCCCCTGCGTTCCCCCGGGTGCTTCCGCGTGATAGTCGGGAAACACCAGCGGCATGTCGAAACGCAGCGCCGTTTGCGTGGTGAAGAAGTCGACAGCCTCCGGCCCGGCGGTCAGAAAGGCATCGACCCGCGCCGCATCGAAACTGTTGCCCGCTTCGTGTCGCAGATAGCTTCGCGCCTGATCCGGGCTCTCATGGATGCCCCAGGCCCGCGCCAGCGACGTTCCGGGAATCCAGAGCCACCCGCCGGAGCGCGCCGTGGTTCCGCCGAAGCGCGCCTCCTTCTCGACAATGAGGACATTGAGGCCGTTATGACCAGCGGTGACGGCGGCGGACATGCCGGCGGCGCCGGAGCCGACCACGAGCGCGTCGCATTCATAAGTAGTGTCTGCGCCATTGCGCACGTCGTCAGTCACGCCACCCCTCCCGGTTCTTTCTGGTTCTGCCTGAACCTACAATAGCATCACCCATGCTGTCGCGCATGCTGACATCCGGGAGCGAACTGGCTATCAATGGCTCGCAGGGAGGAAAAATCGATGCTTGATAAAGTCGATGTCCTGATCGTCGGTTCCGGGGCATCGGGCGCCGCGGTGGCCTGGAGTCTTGCCGATACCAAAATGCGGATCGTCTGCCTCGAGCAGGGCGACTGGGTGAAGCCGACGGATTATCCCAGCAACGGAAGGGACTGGGAAGCGCGCCTGTTCAGCGATTTCGCCATCAATCCCAACCGCCGCGCGCGACCTACCGACTATCCGATCAACGATGCCAATTCCCCGATCAAGGTGGTGAATTTCAACGGCGTCGGCGGCAGCACCATCATGTACACGGCGCATTTCCCGCGCATGCACCCCTCGGACTTCAAGGTACGCACGCTCGACGGGGTCGCCGACGACTGGCCGATCGACTACGCCACGCTGGAGCCGTACTTCGCCGAGAATGACCGCATGATGGGCGTCTCCGGTCTCGCGGGCGATCCCGCCTATCCGCCGAAGCAGCCGCCGATGCCGCCATTGCCGCTGGGCAAATCGGGGGCGCGGTTCGGCAAGGCGATGAACCAGCTCGGCTGGCACTGGTGGCCGTCCGACTCGACGATCGCCACCACCGATTATGAGGGGCGGGCGCGCTGTATCAACCTCGGTCACTGCACGCCGGGTTGCGCGCAGGGCGCCAAGGCCTCTACCGACATCACCTATTGGCCGCATGCGATCCGTGCCGGCGTCGAGCTTCGCACGATGTGCCGGGTTCGCGAGGTAACGGTCGACGAGCACGGCATGGCCTCCGGTGTGATCTATTATGATGCCGAGGGCAAAGAGCAGTTTCAGCCTGCCGAAGTCGTGATCCTTGCCTGCAACGGCGTCGGCACGCCGCGCCTGATGCTGAATTCGGTATCGGCGAAATTCCCCAACGGCATCGCCAATTCCAGCGGACTGGTCGGCAAGAACCTGATGTTCCACCCCTATGCCCTGACCTACGGCTATGTCGATGAACCGCTCGACGGCAATCATGGCCCGCCGTTGTGTCTGTGGAGCCAGGAATTCTACGAGACCGACCCGAAGCGCGATTTCGTGCGCGGCTATACCTTTCAGTTCGGCCGCGGCGTTGGCGCGATCATGGAAGCCATCGTCAGTTCGGCCGCGGGGCGGCTGCCATGGGGCGAAGACCATCATGGAGCCTACCGGAAGCTGGTGAACCGTCGCATCGGTCTTTCGGCGATCTGCGAGGACCTCCCTGAAGAGCACAATCGCGTGACGCTCGATCCTGACCTGAAGGATAGTCACGGAATTCCCGCGCCCAGGCTCGACTATACCATCAGCGCCAACAGTCTGAAGATGATGAACCATGGCATCGCGCGGGCGAAGGAGGTCCTGACCGCCGCCGGGGCCAGTAACATTGCCGTCGAGAGCCCGATCCTGAACGGTGGCTGGCATCTTCTCGGCACCGCGCGAATGGGCACCGACCCGGAGCGTTCGGTAGTGAATGAATGGGGCCGCTGCCATGACGTGAAGAACCTGTTCATCGTCGATGGCAGCATTTGGGTAACGTCAGGCGGCGTGAATCCTACCTCGACCATTCAGGCGCTGGCGCTCTACATCGCCGACAGCATCAAGCAACGCCTCGCCAATCTGTTCGACTGAGAGCGATTCCATGCAGACCCATGACCTCTCCGCCGATCAAGCCCGCGACTTGCGCGCGCTGGCCGCCATGATTATCCCCCCGAGCGCGGTCTACGACGTGCCCGGCGCCGACGACGAAAAGATATTCAACGATATTCTTCGTAACCTGGAGCGCGATCGCGACGACATAGGTCGAGCGCTGTCGCATCTCGCCGCGATTGGAGGATGTCCCTTCGCCGAGCTGGAAGCGGAGCGCCGCACCGGGGTGGCAGCCGCTTTTCGCGAGGTCGGCGGAGCGCCGCTTGCGGCACTGGTCCGCGTGGTGCTGCTTTGCTATTATCGGGACGACCGGGTGATGCGGTCCCTCGGTCAGGAAGCTCGTCCGCCTTTTCCCAAGGGGCACGTGGTGGAGCAAGGTGACTGGTCGCTGCTCGATCCGGTCCGCGCGCGAC
>JAYSPJ010000002.1:0-2633 GCA_043722155.1 Bradyrhizobium sp. | reverse complement strand
CTGGCTGATTTTCGCGTTTCCGGCGAGGCGGTCAGGGCCCAGGATCGACCGTTTCCGCACGCCTGCTGTTGCTGGTGATCGATTGCAGGACCGCGAAGGTCGCGGTCGCCGCCAGGAGGAGTGCAGCGCAAATCAGGAAGGGCAACTCGTATCCTCCCGACATCTCGAAGAAGATCGCCATCAACGGAGCGAAGCCGAACAGGAACGGCAGCTTGAGCGCGTAGCAAATGCCCATCGCGCGCACGCCTTGCGATCCGAACAGCGCGCTATTGGCCGCCCCGAGAAGCGTGTTCTGCGGAACAGCGCAAATGCCGAGAAGGCCCGCGATGACATAGAGCGCGTTGCCGCTACCTTGGACAATTCCCCACCACAGAACAGCTTGCATCGCCGCCGAGAGCATCAGCGCGCGCACCGGCCCAATCCGGTCGGCCAGCCAGCCGAACAACAGCGAGTCTTCCAGCCCGACCCGGACGTGGCGCTGGAGCGATGTTCCCGACGAGTGGATTTTCCCCGAATGCGGGTCGGAAAAGCGCGATTTCGACATGGTCGAATGGGGCTGACGCCCCACTCAAGCCTCGATCATTCATACCAGCGTGTAGCCGCCGTCGACTTTGAGCACCGCCCCAGTCAGTGCCGGGTTGGTCATGCAGGCCAGCACCAGGGCCGCGACGTCGTCGTCCGAACAGATGCGACGCGCCGGTAGCTTCTCGGCCACGCTGGCGAAATAGGCTGTGCGTCGATCTTCGGGCATCGCGTGCCACATCGGCGTGTCGACGAGACCGGGCGAGACCACGTTGACCCGGATCGGCCCCAGCTCCACCGCCAGCGCACGCGCGAGCGCTTCGAGCGCGGCATTGGCGCAGCTCGCCACGACTTGCCCGGCAGCCGGGCGCTCGGCGAAGACGCCGGACACGAATGTGATCGACGCATCTGCAGCCAGCGGGGCCAGAGCCGCAACGCGCCAGGCTCCCCAAAACTTGGTCTCGAACGCCTGTGCTCCCGCATCGGAGGCTTGCTCACGAAACTTGCCCGGTTTTGCTCCGCCTGCCGACACGATCACATGGTCGAACAACCGCTCCGCTGACAGACAGGCGCGAACCTGAGCTTCATCGGAAATGTCGATGCGAAGATGATGCGCAGCCGAAGTGGCAGGTATCCGTTCCTCACGTCGGGACGCCGTGGTCACGTCCGCTCCAGCGGCCGCCGCCATTCTGGCGACCGCAGCGCCGATTCCCGATGTCCCACCGACTACCAGCACACGCTTGCCTCGAATCATGGTCGCTTTCCTTTGAGTTGTCCCGAGCCGACGTAGGAGCACGTCGCGGATTTGAAAACGCCATCATCCTTGGAGTGATGTGCACCGGATAACTGCTTCCAGTGGCGTTCCCTGAATGCGGCAATAGCGCCCAAGCGGTGAAAACGTGCGCGGCTGCGCGGCGATGCGTACGAACCAAGACGCCGGCTTTCGTGCATCGGGCGGCGGCTAAAAGGCGGCCGTCATGGGACGCCGAGCGGACATAGCTTTCGCGCCGAACGCCAACATCCAATCGACAACGGGACGACCAACACGACGGGCTTGGCAAAAGTGGGAGAACTCGTGGCTTGGGCTTGGCGGGTAAGAGATTTTCAGAAAATTCCAGGGCACTTTTCCTAGAATGATCCGACCCCACAGGCGCAACTTTCTTCGGAAAAGCGTGTGGTACCCTTCCGCCAGTCGCGGCGCTCGGCGGGATTGACACCGATGCCCTCAGTTGGCGTCATGTCCACCGCAGGGAAGGGGCCCAATGCCGCGACCCTGAAGTTTCCCGAAATCTACAACCTGCCTGGGTGAGATTTTTCACTGATCGGTGGCCGGGGGCGCCGCACACCGTCGAACACTGCTTCGCTCGACGCTTTCGCTCCCACCGAGGGTGTCGATCGCTGCGGGGGTCAGGGCGAGGCCGTGCTTCAAGACCACGTTTTATATCTGGTGAACGCCACGAACGTCGCCATTGCTTCTGGCCGCCACGGTAACAGTTACACGGTAAGTGCTTGGCGTTCATTAGTATCTTCCCGCGCCCGTGGCGTAGATCAGGGCTCCACCGACCGGAGACCTTAAATGCTAATACCAACCATCGCTGTCCTGACGTTGCTGATTAACACATTCGAACTCGTGAAGCCGCTACTCAGACCTCGCCGGGAGCGATCCAGCCAACCGAACAACTTCGGTCCGCAGATCACTGATCTTGCAAATGCCAAGCGCGAGAAGATCCAGGAGTTCGAGCTCCCGCGACGGCCATCAGATTTCCATGATGCGCTGAACCTGCTCTGGAGCCAAGTCTGGTACAACCGGCATCAGGATGTCCGGATAGCTATCGAGGAAGGCCATCATCGAGTCGTGTCGCGGAAGCCCCACAGTCCCGATGAGACGTTGGACACCGCCTGGACGCAGGAGCTGGCTGCGGCGCGGCGCATGGAGGAAGATGTCGGGCTCGACAGGCTGGGACCCTGGACTGACTTCGAGTGGGGCATGATCAACGGCAAGATGAGCGCGCTCGAATGGATGCTCGGCGACGAGTGGGACATTGATGTGACCCCTGAAGGCGCGGAGAACAGGAAGTGGACGGTTGCCAGTCGGTGTCGGGACGCTCGGC
>JAYSPJ010000001.1:0-3126 GCA_043722155.1 Bradyrhizobium sp. | reverse complement strand
GGCCCGGTCAACGCGACCGTGCATGTGATCGGCTCCGATTCCGTGACGCCGGACCGTCCCATGATCGTGCTCGGACGGGACCAGACCACCGAGCTGCGGCTTCTGGTCACCGCGCCCGCCGGGAACAACCCCGAGAAATCGATCCCGGTGCGATTCCGCGTCACCGATATCGGGCTCGGCGAGGTTACATCGGCGACCGACAATTTCGTCTCTCCATGAGCGCACAGGAGTCTCGCATGAGCAGATCGCCCGTTTCGCCGAAGCCACTGACCGGAGGCAAGGTGCTTGCCATGCTGCTCGCCTTCTTCGGCGTCGTGATCGGAGTCAACATGATCATGATGAAGCTCGCGATTCAGACATTGCCCGGCACCGACGTCGACAGCGCCTATACCGCGAGCCTCGCCTACGAGAAGGAGATCATGGCCGCCCATGACCAGAACGCGCGTAACTGGAAGGTCGACGCCCAGGTCCGGCGCGGTGCGGATGGCGGCGCGACGCTGCAGGTCGAGGCCAGGGACAATAACGGCAAGCCGATGTCCGGCCTGAAGTTTAAGGGCCGCCTCGAACGACCGACCGACCGGCGCGCCGATCGGCCGGTGGAGCTGGCGGAGATGGGAATCGGCATCTATCGCGGCAATGCGCCGCTGATCGCCGCCGGACAATGGGACCTGGTGATCGAGGGCGTCGCGGCAGGGCGGCGGATGTTCCTGTCGAAGAACCGCGTTGTGCTGAATTGAGTCTTTTATTTTGACGCGTTTTCCGGACGCGATCCGGTACCCACTTCGCTCGAAAACGCTACGGACAGGCCACATCATGCAGGCGACACGGGATTTTTCGCACTATGTGAAGGACGCAGGCGCGGGCCTCTCGCATATCGATCTGGCGGTCGAGGGCGTCAGTTGCGCCGGATGCATGTCGAAGATCGAGCGCGGGCTTTCGGCAATTCCGGATGTGACGCTGGCGCGGGTCAATCTGACCGACCGCCGCGTGGCGCTGGAATGGAAGCAGGGCGCGCTGGATCCCGCCCGCTTCATCGACCGGCTGGCCGAACTCGGATACAAGGCCTACCCGTTCGAAACCGCCGGCGCCGAAGCCGCCGAAGCCGAGCAATCGCGGTTTCTGCTGCGCTGTCTCGGCGTCGCGGCGTTCGCCACCATGAACGTGATGATGCTGTCGATTCCGGTGTGGTCCGGCAACGTCAGCGACATGATCCCCGAACAGCGCGATTTCTTCCACTGGCTGTCGGCGCTGATCGCGCTGCCGGCCGCGGCCTATGCCGGCCAGCCGTTCTTCCGCTCGGCCTGGCGCGCGCTCGCCACGCGCAACGTCAATATGGATGTGCCGATCTCGATCGGCGTCATCCTCGCGCTCGGCATGTCGGTGGTGGAAACCATCAACCACGCCGAACATGCCTATTTCGACGCGGCGATCATGCTGCTGACGTTCCTGTTGGTCGGACGCTATCTCGACCAGAGCATGCGGCGGCGGACCCGGGCGGTGGCCGGAAACCTCGCCGCGCTCAAGGCTGAAACCGCGACCAAATTCGTCGGCCCCGACGAGATATCCGAAGTCCCGGTGGCGGCGATCGATCCCGGCGACATCGTGCTGCTGCGGCCGGGCGAGCGCTGCGCGGTCGACGGCACCGTGATCGAAGGGCAATCCGAGATCGACCAGAGCCTGATCACCGGCGAGACCCGCCACGTCGCGGCCGAGCAGGGCACTGCAGTTTATGCCGGCTCGCTCAACATGACGGGAACGCTGCGGGTTCGCGTCTCCGCGGCATCAGAAGGCACGCTGCTGGCGGAAATCACCCGGCTGCTCGACAATGCCTTGCAGGCCCGCTCCCGCTATGTGCGCCTCGCCGACCGGGCCTCCCGGCTGTATGCGCCGGTGGTGCACGCCACCGCGTTGCTGACGATCCTCGGCTGGGTGTTGGTCGGCGCGAGCTGGCACGATGCCATCGTGACCGGGGTCGCCGTTCTGATCATCACCTGTCCCTGCGCGCTCGGTCTTGCCATTCCGACGGTGCAGACGGTGGCGTCCGGCGCCATGTTCAGGGCCGGCGTACTGCTCAATTCCGGCGATTCGATCGAACGACTCGCCGAGGTCAATCATATCATCTTCGACAAGACGGGCACGCTGACGCTGCCCGATCTCGAGGTCGTCAACGCCGCGGGGATCCCCGAGGACGTGTTCAGGCTCGCCGGCCAGCTGGCGCTGGCCAGCCACCATCCGGTCGCCGCCGCGGTGGCGCGGGCCGCCAATACGAAGGCGCCGCTGGCGGGCGCCGTCGAGGAGCCCGGGCAGGGGGTGCGCGCTACACTCGGCGGCAAGGAACTGCGGCTTGGACGGCCGTCTTTCTGCGCCGCCGAGCAATTGGCCAGCGACAGCCGGGATCTCGATCCGGAAGCCTCCATCGTCGCTTTCAGCGATGGCGAAAAAAGCTACGTGTTCTGCGTCCGGCAGGGACTGCGCCCGGATGCGCAGGCGCTGATTGCAGCGCTGCAAGGGCGCAACATCGGGGTCGAAATTCTCTCGGGCGACCGCGAGCCGGCGGTTCGCGCCGCGGCGCGCGCGCTCGGCGTGAGCGACTGGCGCGCGGGCGTTACGCCTGCCGACAAGATCGCGCGGATCGAGGAACTGAAGGCCCAGGGGTTCAAGGTGATGATGGTCGGCGACGGCCTGAACGATGCGCCTTCGCTGGCGGCGGCGCATGTCTCGATGTCGCCGATCAGTGCCGCGCATCTGAGCCAGGCGACGGCCGATCTGGTCTTCCTCGGCAAGCCACTGGCACCGGTGGTCGCGGCGATCGATTTCTCGCGCAAGGCGCTGCTGTTGATGCGCCAGAACCTCTGGCTCGCGATCGGCTATAATTTCCTGGCGGTGCCGATTGCCATCAGCGGCGTGGTGACGCCGCTGATCGCCGCGGCGGCGATGTCGGGCTCCTCCATCCTGGTCATGCTCAATGCGCTGCGCGCCCGCCGCGTCGCGGACGGGAGGTCCTGATGGAAGTGCTGGTGTTTCTCGTGCCGCTGGCGCTCGGGCTCGGGCTGGTCGGCCTGCTCGGATTCCTCTGGTCGCTGAAGAGCGGGCAGTATGACGACCTCGAGGGCGCGGCCTGGCGCG